>NZ_JBEYER010000012.1:0-89620 GCF_040634005.1 Micromonospora sp. NPDC007271 | reverse complement strand
TCGATGACGCCGCCCCAGCGGTGGCTGAACCGGAGGCCCTCGAGCTGGGGAAAGGCCAAGAACTTCTGGGCGATGGTCGTCCCGCACCGCCGTTGCTGAAGGTGCGGTGCGCGGCGCGTTCGCGGCCGGTTCCGCGGACGCCGAGGCGCCGGTCAGGGTGAGCACCGGAGCCGGGTTGTCGGGCTCCTGGCCGCCCGGCGTCGGCTCCTCGATCCAGCGGGACACGTTGCCGTCGGAGTACGTCTGGAGCACCTTGAACACCATCTGGTCGATCTGCGGCAGCGGCCCCATCGACACCGGGAACTCCTGGAACTCGCCCGGCTTGACCCCACCGTTCGCGGGCGCGGTCCAGGTCAGCTTGGACACCGCCTCGGTGAGCTGGCTGCCGTGCACCTCGATCGGCGGGTCGACCTTGCGCTTCTCCACCTGCACCGTCCAGCCGGGCACCGGCATGGTGGAGACCGAGCCGACCGGCGCGTTCTCCGGCAGCAGCACCTCGACCTTGACCGTGGCCGCCGTGTCGCTCTCGTTCGGCACCCGGAAGGCGAACCGGCCGTAGCCGCCCTGGCTGGCCTCCTTCGGGTTGATCGTGACGTGCGCCGAGGCCGGGCCGGCGAGACCGAGCACGGCCGTGGCGACGGCGGCGAGGGTGAGCGTGGCGACGGCGGCGGGACGCCGGAGACGGATCATGAGTGTGAGCCTTCCGTTACTTGATCGGCACGGTGGCGGTCACCGTGGCCTGGTCGATGTCGGACGTGCGGAGGGTGAAGCGGACCTGCCACTGCCCCGCCGCGGGGAGGCTGATCTCCCCGTAGGCGTGGTTGTCGGTCAGCGGCAGCAGCGGGATGTCGATCGGCTCGATGCCGGCCGACGGCAGGGCGGCCGTCGCCTTCCACTCCTTCACCGGCTGCGGCCGGTTGTCCGGGGTGTAGGCGTAGAGGTGGATCGAGTTGTTGCCACGCTGGGCCGGGTCCAGCTCCACCTGAAGGGAGTAGAGCGGGCTGGTCAGCGTGGTGGAGAAGTAGCCGGCGGACGAACCGGCGACGCTGGCGACGGCGGTGCGGGCCGGGGTGGTCTGCACCAGGGTCGCCGTGACGCCGAGCACCACGGCGGTGATCGCCAGCTCGGCCACCACCGCCCGCCGCATCGCCGCCGGCCGGCCCACGGCGGCCCGCCGCCGGACCAGCGCCCTAGAGTACGCGGCCACCGCGATCACCAGCGCGAACAACCCGATCTTGCCGAGCAGCAGCTGCCCGTACGTGGTGTCGACCAGGGCCTTCGGGGTGGCCACCTCGATCAGCGCCTGCACGGTGCCGGCCAGCAGCAACGCGCTGACCGCCAGGGTGGCCCAGCGGGACCAGATCGGCAGGATCGCGTCCAGCTCCCGCTCGTTCGCGCGCCGCAGCAGGAAGCCCGCGAGCATCACCAGGCCGCCCAGCCAGACGGCCATGCTGCCCAGGTGCACCGCGTCCACCAGCACCGAGACGGCCGGGGCGGGCGAGGCGGCCGCGTGCCCGGCCAGCGGCCAGGTGAACACCGCCGCCCCGCCGAGGATGGCCAGGATGATCCCGTCGGTCCGGCCGACCGGCCCGGCGAAGAGCGGCCGGAGCAGGAACGCCGCCGCGGCGAGCAGGCCGAGCCGGACCAGGTGGGCCGTGCCGTACGCGCTGCCCAGCACGTCGCCGAAGCCGGAGCCGGTCACGTCGAACAGGCCGCCCCCGGCGGTGTAGGGCACCTGCAGCCACAGCTCGGCGAGCGTGGCGACGACCAGCAGGCCCAGCCCCGACCAGGCCAGCCGGGCCGGCCCGCGCCGGGACAGCCGACGCGGCCAGAGCGCGGCCAGCACCAGGGCCGGGCCGACCAGCAGCAGGAGGCCCCCGTAGCCGAGGTACTTGACTACCTTCACCGCGTTCTCCACCACCGGGTTGGCGCGGTTGTCCGTACCGCTGTCGGTGGGGGGCGTCGACGGGGCGCCCACCGAGTAGGTGAAGGCGCCGGAGACCGGGTGGCTGTCGGCGGAGATCACCCGGTAGCTCACCAGGTAGGTGCCGCGCGGGCCGGCGGGGTCCACCGGGATGGTCACCACGGCGTCCTTGAACGTCGGCTCGCCCCGGTCGGCCCGGGAACCGTCGGGGGCGATCACCCGGATCTTGCCGGGGACCTTGCGGACCCCCTCGCTGAAGGTCAGCACCACCTCCGACGGCGCGCTCGACACCACGGCGGAGGCGGTGGGGCTGCTGCTCACCAGCAGCGCGTGGGCGCTGGCCGGGGTGGCCGGGGCGAGCAGCAGCGCCGCGAGGGCGACCAGCATGCCGGCGAGGGTCGACCACCGGGCGGCGCGGCGGCGGTCGGGGGCGGTCACGGGCCGGCGGCGGACGGCAGCAGTCATGGCCAACATGGTTCCCGACGCGCCCGGCGATCGGCGACCCTGCCTCATCCGCGTACCGCGGCGAGGGTGACGGGCCCCCGGCGCTCCGGCTCACCGCTGACCCGACAAAGCGCCCAGAGCAGGCCGGCCTGCACCACGGCGGCCAGGTGACCCAGCTCGTGCACGACGGCGGTGGTGGAGGCGGCGACATCCACCACGCTGGTCCCGGCCAGGCAGACCGCCAGCACCAGCGCGACCGGCAGGAACGCCCGGGCCCGCTCCGGCCGCCAGGCGGCCAACGCGAAACCGACGGCGAGGGCGGCGTCGAAGGAGGCCATCTCCCGGCTGGCGTGCGGGTCGGCCTCGACGCCGAGCCCGGCCAGCAGGATCGGCAGTGCGACGGTGAGCTGCGCCACGGCGGCGACCGCCACGGCCACCCGGAGCACCTGGCGCCGGGCCCGGCGGGCGGCCCCGGCCCCGTCCCGGGTCGCCGCCCGGTCCGCCGCGACGGCGGCCAGCACGGGGGCGGTCAGATCGGGTACGTCCACCACCCGCAACCGGGTGAGCCGGGTCACCCGCTCGGCCCCGGCCAGCCAGGAACGGCAGCCCGGGCAGGCCGCGGTGTGTGCCGCCAGGAGCGCCGCCGGCGCCTGCGGGTCCTCCCCGTCCAGCCGCGCCGACAGCGCCACCCGTACGTCGTCGCACGTCATGAGGGGGTAGTCGGGCACCGGGCCAGAAAAGTTCCCGGCGTGCGCGGGACCATAGAAAGGCCGAAGGACCCTGCCGGACCCAGGTACGCCGCGTAACCTCGTCTGTCGTGATCCCCGCCCCGCGCGACACCTCCGCCGGCCCCGGTCCGGCGGTGCACGACGCTGCGCGGGATCCCGCGACCCACTGGGCGCTGGCCGCCCGCGACGGCGATCCCGTGGCCCAGTCCGCCTTCGTCCGGGCCACCCAGGCCGAGGTGTGGCGGTTCGCCGCCGCCCTGGTGGACCCGGACAGCGCCGACGACCTGACCCAGGAGACGTACCTGCGGGCCTTCCGGGCCCTGCCCGGGTTCGAGGGGCGGTCCAGCGCCCGCACCTGGCTGCTCGGCATCGCCCGGCGGGCCTGCGCCGACCACCTGCGGACGGTGGTACGCCGGCGGCGGCTCGGCGAGCGGCTCGCGGCGCGCGCGGCCACCGAGCGGCCGTACCCGGACCCGGCCGGAGAGTTCGGTGCCACCGACCTGGTCCGCCGGCTCCCCGCCGAGCGGCGCGGCGCGTTCGTGCTCACCCAGTTGCTCGGCCTGTCGTACGCCGAGGCCGCCGCGGTGGAGGGGGTGCCGGTGGGCACCATCCGCTCCCGGGTGGCCCGGGCCCGCAGCGAACTGGTCGACGCCGTCGGCGACGCGCTGGCCGGCTGACGGAACTTTCCTCGGATCCGGGACGACCAATGATCGTGATTGCACCGACCACCCGGGCCGGCCGCTGGCCCGCCCTCCGGCCCTGGCTCGGCACCGCCGCCCGGCTCGGCCTGGCCGCCGTCTGGCTGTACGCCGGCTTCACCAAGGTCGGTGACCTGGCCGCCTCCGGTCGGGCGGTCAACGCCTACCAGGTGATGCCGTACGACCTGGCGACCGTGATCGGCGCCGCGCTGCCCTTCGTGGAGCTGGCGCTCGGCGTACTCCTGCTCGCCGGACTGGCCACCCGACTGGCCGCCGGCGTCTCCGCGGCGCTGCTGGTGATCTTCATCGCCGGCATCGCCTCGGCCTGGGCCCGCGGCCTGGCCATCGACTGCGGGTGCTTCGGCAGCGGCGGCCAGCTCGCCGCCGGCCAGGCCCCGAGCTATCTCCCGGAGATCCTCCGGGACCTGGGGTTCCTGGCACTGGCCGGGTTCCTGCTGATCTGGCCCCGCACCCCGTTCGCACTGGACGGCTGGCTGGCGGGGGAACCATCCGTGGAGGACGAGGATGAGTAGTCGCAAGGACGCGGCCCGGGTGGTCCGCGAGCAGATCGCCCGCGAGAAGCGGCGTACCCGCACGATCATCACTTCGATCGCCGCGGCGGCGCTGCTGGTGATCGCCGGACTGATCGGCTGGACCGTCTACTCCAGCCAGAAGTCGAAGTCCTACACCGCCCCGGCCGGCGCCAACCACGAGGGCACCGGCATCGTCATCGGCCAGGGCCCGGTCACCATCGACCTCTACGAGGACTACCTCTGCCCGGCCTGCAAGCAGTTCCAGGACACCAGCGGCTCGACCATCAACCAGCTGATCAACGAGAACAAGGTGCGGGTGGTCTTCCACCCGGTCGCCTACCTGAACCGCTTCTCCAGCACCCAGTACTCGACCCGCGCCTCGGCCGCCTCCGGCTGCGCGGCCGAGGGCGCGCGGTTCCGGGAGTTCACCGACGCGCTCTTCGCCAAGCAGCCGCCGGAGAACAGCCCCGGGCTGAGCGACGCCGAGCTGATCGACATCGGCGCGAGCGTCGGGGTGAACCGGGACGCCTTCAGCTCCTGCGTGAAGGACGGCACGTTCAAGTCGTGGACCGCGCACGTCACCGACGACGCCAGCCGGTCGGGGGTCACCGGCACCCCGACCATCAAGGTCAACGGCAAGGAACTCACCGACCGCAGCCCCGAGGGGATCAAGGCCGCGGTGGAGGCGGCCGGCCGGTGATCCCGGCCCCGCTGCGGCGCGCCGGGCTGGTGGTCACCACCGCGCTCGCCGCCCTTCTCGCCCTCGCCACGCCGGCCGCCGCGCACGGCGCGGACGCCCCCGCCGGCACCGACTACCGGGCCGAGGTCACCGCGATCGGCCCCGGCCGGCCCGGGCTCAGCGCCCGGATGGTCGAGGCGGGGGCCCGGCTGGAGCTGACCAACCGCACCGGCCGGGACGTCGAGGTGATCGGCTACTCCGGGGAGCCGTACCTGCGGATCGGGCCGGGCGGGGTGTACGAGAACAGCCGCTCCCCCGCCACCTACCTGAACCGGACCATCGCCGGGAACACCCAGCTGCCGCCCGAGGCGAACCCGGCTGCCCCGCCGGTCTGGCGGCGGGTCTCGGACGGGCCGTCGGCCCGCTGGCACGACCAGCGGACCCTCTGGTTGGAGTCGGCACCACCGGCGCAGGTGAGCGCCGATCCGACCCGGCAGCAGCGGGTCCGCGACTGGGCGGTGCCGCTGCGGGCCGGCGACCAGGCGATCGAGGTACGCGGCACCCTGGACTGGCTGCCCCCGCCGGACCCGTACCCCTGGTGGGTGGCCGCCACGCTCGGCTTCCTGCTCATCGGCGGGGCCGGGCTGGTCCCGGCGGGCACCGTGTCCGGGGTACGCGCACTGCGCGCGGCCGGTGCCCTGCTCGCCCTCGGCGGGGCGGCCACCGTGGCGTTCACCGTGGCCCGGGTGCTGGACGCCGGCGCCGAGGGGGTCGGCGGGGTGCTGCTCGGGCTGGTCGGCGGGCAGATCTGGACGTTGCTCACCGGGCTCGGCGCGGTCGCCGCCGGCGGGTACGCGCTGGCCCGCCGGGAGGGCGGCGACTTCGCGCTCGCCCTCGCCGGGGCCTGTCTGGCGCTCTTCGCCGGGGTGACCAACCTGGCTGTGCTGTCCCGCTCGGTGGCTCCGGTGGCCGGCCCGGCGACCCTGGCCCGGATCGCGGTGACGCTGGCGCTGGCCACCGGCACCGGCGCGGTCGGCGCCGGCATCCTCCGCCTACACGCCGCCGCCCGCCACACCCGCCCCACCCGCCCCGCTGGCTCCGCCCACCCCGCCCCCCACCCCATCCCCTGATCCCTCCCCTCCCGCGCGCCGCGCCCGCGCCGGCGATCTTGCGGTTGCTGTCGCGGGATCGCGGCTTTCGCCCCTTTTGTAGGGGCACGAAGTGCAAGATCGCGCAGCCGTGAGGGTGGGGGACGGGGGTGGGGGGTTAGTGGGGGTGGGGGGTGAAGCCGTGGGGGAGTTCTAGGCGGTGACGGGTCAGGAGGGGCTCGTCGGTCAGGAGGTGGGGGGTGGGGGCGTCGGCGACGACGCGGCCGGCGTCCAGGATCACCGACCGTTCGCAGAGCTCCGCCGCGTACGGCAGGTCGTGGGTGACCATCAGCAGGGTCACCGGCAAGGCACGCAGAATCTCGGCCAGCTCCCGCCGGGCCGCCGGGTCGAGGTTGGACGACGGCTCGTCGAGAACCAGGATCTCCGGACGCATGGCGAGCACGGTGGCCACCGCCACCCGGCGGCGCTGACCGAAGGAGAGATGGTGCGGGGCCCGGTCCCGGTGCTCGCTCATCCCCACAGCGGCGAGGGCCTCGTCGACCCGGGCGGCCAACTCCGCCCCGCGCAGCCCGAGGTTCGCCGGCCCGAACGCGACGTCCTCCGCGACGGTGGGCAGGAAGAGCTGGTCGTCCGGGTCCTGGAAGACGATGCCGACCCGGCGGCGGATCTCCGCGAGGGTGTCCCGGTCCCGGCTGATCGTCAGCCCGCCGACGCTGACCGTGCCCTCGGTCGGGGTCAGGATGCCGTTGAGGTGCAGCACCAGGGTGGTCTTGCCGGCGCCGTTCGGCCCGAGCAGGGCGACCCGGTCGCCGCGCGGCACGGTCAGGTCGACCCCGTGCAGGGCGACGTGACCGTCCGGGTACGCGTACCGGACGCCGCGTACGTCCAGGGAGGGAGGTGTCGGCACATCCCCGATCATGTCAGGACGACCGCGACGGCCGCGATGGTGGCCGCGACCAGCGGCACGGTCGCGGCGGCCGCCCACTGCCCGGCGGTGGCCGCGCCCGTGCCCTGCCAGACCGCCGGCATCCGCCCGGTGTAGCCGCGGGACACCATCGCCAGGTAGACCCGCTCGCCACGCTCGAAGGCCCGCAGGAAGAGCGCGCCGACCCCGGCGGCGAAGCCGCGCAGCTGCCACAGGAAACGGGGATCGTCACCCCGGGACACCCGGGCCACCCGCATCCGCCGCGCCTCGCCGACCAGCACGTCCAGGTAGCGCAGCATGAACGTGGCAATCTGGGTCAGGATCTGCGGGCAGCGCAGCCGGTCCAGGCCGACGATCAGATCCCGCGTCGTCGTGGTCGCCGCCAACAGCAGCGACACCAGTACGCCGAGGGTGCCCTTGGCCAGGATGTTCCACGCGCCGTGCAGGCCGTCCACGGACAGGCTCAGCCCGGCCACCTCGACCCGCTCCCCCGTACCGAGGAAGGGCAGCGCGAACGCGAAGAGCACGAACGGCAGCTCGATCAGCGCCCGGCTGAGCAGCCAGCGCGGCCCGACCCGGGCCAGCGCCGCCACGGCGGCGACCAGCAGCGCGTACCCGCCGAAGGCCCAGTAGGCCGTGCGGGGCGTGGCGACCACGATGACGGTGAAGAGCACCATCACGGCGATCTTCACCTCGGGCGCGAGGCGGTGCACCGGGGAGGTGGACTCGCGGTACAGCACGTGCGCGTGGCCGGCCCCCATGGCGGGTACCCCTCAGCCGGCCGAGTTGGTGCGGGCCGCGGCCCGCACCTCGCCGGCGGTGTCGTCGGAGCCGGTGGTGTCGGCGGAGGCGGCGTCGCCGGGCGTCGCGGCGTCGGGGGCGGCCGGCGTCCCGGCGTCCGCGCCTCGGCGGCGGGCCAGCCAGAACAGGCCGCCGCCCAGGGCGAAGGTGAGCAGTACGCCGATCACGCCGGACAGGCCGGTGGAGAGGAAGTCGTTCGACACGCCTCGCACGCCGTAGTCGGCCAGCGGGCTGTCACCCAGCTCGTGGTCCTTGGCCTGCTGGGCCGGGCAGCTGCCGCCGGTGATCTCGTCCTCGGCGTTCACCGTGCAGCCCTTCAACAGCGACGAGTCGAGCCCGTCCGGGTGCGACGAGGCGTAGTTGCTGACCACGCCGGCGAGCAGCAGGGCGACCAGCAGACCACCGAGGAGGAACGGCCAGGAACGCTTGCTCATCGGGCACCTCCGGCGATCGGAACGGCGGGAGCCGGCGTGGCCGGCTTCAGGGCGCGCAGCGCGTACACCAGGTCGGGGCGGACCTTGGCGACGGTGACCACGGTGGTCGCGGTGATCAGGCCCTCGCCGATGCCGATCAGCAGGTGGACGCCGGCCATCGTGCCGGCCAGCCCGGCGAGGTTGCCGCCCAGGTCGGTGGTGCCGCCCAGCCAGTACTGCAGGACGAAGCCCTGGCTGGCGACCACCACGCTGACCAGCGCGGAGACGAACGCGGTGACGGCGAGGCCGGCCGGGGTGCGCGGCAGCACCCGCAGCAGCAGCGCGATCAACAGGTACGCGGCGGCGGTCCCGAGGATCGCCATGTTGGTGATGTTGAGGCCGAGCATGGCCACCCCGCCGTCGCCGAAGACCAGGGCCTGCACGACCAGGACCACGGCCACGCAGAGCGCCCCGACCCACGGGCCGACCAGCAGCGCGGCGAGGGCGCCACCGAGCAGGTGGCCGCTGACCCCGGCGGTGAAGATCGGGAAGTTGAGCATCTGCACGGCGAAGATGAACGCGGCGACCAGGCCGGCCATCGGCGCCAGCCGGTCGTCGAGGTCGCGGCGCCCGCGCAGCACGCAGAAGGTGAGCGCGGCGAGCGCCAGCGCCGCGAAGATCGCGGCGACGGGACCGTCGATGATCCCGTTCGAGATGTGCATCGCCAGGGTTTCCACGCAACCTCCTCCATGCCGACACCGGGGAGCTTATTTGCAGCCGGTCGCTGTTGCCAATCCCTTGCAACAAGCCATGGTGATCATCACGCGGATGGCGCGTCGCCACCGCCCCCGGGCGGCAGCACGGCGGTATCGTCTCCGCCATGACCGACCGCCTCAGCCCCGGCGACCCCGCCCCCGAGTTCACCCTCCCGACCGACAGCGGCGGGACACTCTCCCTGGCCGACCTGCGTGGCCGCAAGGTCATCCTGTACGCGTACCCGGCCGCCATGACGCCCGGCTGCACCAAGCAGGCGTGCGACTTCCGCGACTCGCTCGCCTCGCTCCAGGCCGCCGGCTACGAGGTGGTGGGCATCTCGCCCGACAAGCCGGAGAAGCTGGCCAAGTTCCGCGACCGGGACGCCATCACCTTCCCGCTGGTCGCCGACACCGACAAGGCCGTGCTGACCGCGTACGGCGCGTACGGCGAGAAGCAGCTGTACGGCAAGACGGTGACCGGGGTGATCCGCTCGACCTTCGTCGTCGACGAGGACGGGAAGATCGAAAGGGCGCTCTACAACGTCAAGGCCACCGGGCACGTCGCCAAGCTCCGCCGGGACCTCGGCCTGGACTGAGTCTGTCGGACCGGGCCGCTACCGTCCGTGCGTGGTTCGGTACAGGTACACGCCAGAGATGTTGGCGGACGCGGCGGCGCGGGCCCGCAGCGTGACCGAGGTCATGCGGCTGCTCGGGGTCCGGGTCAGCGGCGGGTCCCACGCGCACATCAGCCGGCAGCTCAAGCGTTTCGGCATCGACACGTCGCACTTCACCGGCAGCGCGCACAACAAGGGGCAACACGGCGTGCGGCGCACCACCTCGGCACAGCTGCTGGTCCGGCTGCCGGCAGGCTCCGGTCGCACACCGGGCAACCGGTTGAAGTGGGCGCTGCAGGACATCGGCGTCCCCGAGGAGTGCGACGAGTGTGGCGTCGGGCCATGCTGGCGGGGCCGGCCGCTGACGCTGCACGTGGACCACGTGAACGCGGACTTTCTGGACAACCGGCCACCGAACCTGCGGATACTCTGTCCGAACTGCCACAGCCAGACCGACACCTCCGCGGGCCGGAACAAGGGCGGTATGCCACCGCCCGACCCTGCCCCCACCGCCCCGCCGCACGTGCGACCTCCACTCGACGAGATGGAGGAGCTCATCAGACAGGTGGCCCTCGGCACACTCGGATCGAGCGAGGCCGCGCGGCGAATCGGCTGTCATCGCAACCACATTTCCCGGCTGAGTCGACGGCTCGCCGAACGAGGCACCCTCGCCGTCGCTCCCCGATCGACCGGCTCCGTCTTCGACGACATCGTGATCAGTCAGGCGTTGGCGAATCCCGAACTCGGTGTGCGTAAGCTCGCCGAGGCCATCCGGGTGGCCTCCAACGGGCAGTGCACGGTCAGCCACGAGACGGTGTGGAGAGTCCTACGGCGGGCCGGGCTGCACACGGTCTCGGCGCGACGCTCTAAACTCATCGGGTCGGCGGGAGTGGCGGAACGGCAGACGCGCAGGCCTTAGGAGCCTGTGTCCGAGAGGACGTGGGGGTTCGAAACCCCCCTCCCGCACCACAGCTCGTGTCGTGAAGGTCACGAAGGTGGGTTCACGCCGCGCCATTCCCGCAGGATGGCGGGCGTGAACCTGCGCTTCGTCCTGGACCCTCAGCTCACCTGCGAGCTGCGCGAGCAGATCGTCGCCCTCTGGGTGGACGTCACCAACGCCGGCGGCGCGGTCGGCTTCGTCGCCCCGGTGGCGGCGGCCGACGTCCATCCCCTCGCCGAGGAGACCTTCGCCGGCCTCGCCGCGGGGTCGGACCGGCTGCTGGTGGGCTACGAGGGGGATCGCCTCGTCGGCATCCTGATCATCTCCGACAACCGGTTCCACCTGAAGACGCACTGGCGGGTGCTCAAGCGGGTGATGGTGCACCCCGACACCCAGGGCCGCGGGTGCGGGGCGGCGCTGATGCGTGAGGCCGAGCGGATCGGTCGGGCGTGGGGCCTGGACGGGCTGCACGTCACGGTCCGGGGCGGGCTCGGGCTGGAGACGTTCTACGCCCGGCTCGGGTACCGGGAGGTGGGGCGGTTGCCCCGCGCGCTGCGGCTCGCGCCGGGCGACGACCGGGACGAGGTCCTCATGTGGCTCGACCTGGGCGGCCACACCGCCGCGGCCTGATGTCGTAGCCGGCGGGCGGCGGCTTCGCTCACCAGGCCACGCCGATCCCGTCACCCGGGTACCAGTGCCGGGCCGGGGTCTCCCGGTACGCGAGGAACCGCCGGCCGGTCCGCTCGGCGTGCTCGGCGAGCACGTTGGTGGCGGTGACGTTGTCGGTCAGCAGCATCGCTCCGGGGGCGAGCTTCGCCTCGACCGCGTCGAACTCGTTCCTCTCGTGCCCCCGGCTGTGGTCGCTGTCGTGCAGGAAGAGGTCGACCGGCCGGTCCAGCGCACTGATGGAGGCGATCGAGTCGCCGATGACCAGGTCGACGACGTCCGCCCACGGGGTGGCCCGGGCGAGGTAGCCGGCCTCGGGGTTGATGTCGAGCGAGGTGAGCCGGCCGGGATGTCCCTCGGCGGCGTTGCGCAGCAGGGCGGCGGCCAGGACGCAACTGCCGAGCCCCTTGTCCACCCCGGTCTCGACGACGTGTGCGGGGCGGCGGGCGCGGAGGATGGCGTACCAGCCGATCCGGCGGGCGTAGCGGACCTTCCGGTCGGCCAGGCCGCGCCGGGACGAGGCGGCGGTGGCGGCCTCGATGTGCCCGCGCAGCTTCTCGTCGCGCTCCAGCTCGGCGAACCAGCCGCGCACCTGCCCGACCGGCACCTCGCACACCACGCTGACGAACCAGGCCAGGTGGTGGCGGCTGAGCGCGGTCAGGTCGTACGTGTAGTTGTGATGCTCGCGGGAGGTGAACAGCCAGCGGGCGGAGGTGCGCAGAACCCTGGCGTCGTGCCGGGCGACCTTGGCCAGGCGGCTCGGAAAGGCGGCGACCGGCGCGAGCCGGGTGCGGGCGACGGCCCGCCGGAGCTTCGTTACGTCCACCTGAGCGGTTGTACCAGGTCCGGGTGGCGCCGGGCGGGGAAACTTTTTGCGGACGAACGGGTGGCTGGACCCGACCAGCCGCGCGAGGACACCGCGCCGGGCGGGAACTCAGTAGCATCGGGCCATGTCAGATCGCCACCAGTTCGCCGACCACGACACGCGCCACCCTGCGTCCGAAGTGGAGCTCGACGATGTCGAGCAGTCGGTCGGCCCGGCTCCGCGTCGCCGCCGCGGCCGGCGTATCGCCCTGATCCTGCTGCTGGTGGTGGTGCTGCTCGCCGGTGGCGGGGTTCTCGCGGGCGGCCTTTACTACCGCTCGGTCAATTCCTCGGTTGAACGGGTCGACGCCTTCGAGGACGTGCCGGAGGAGGCCCGCCCGCAGGTGGTGGCGAAGAACGCCATGAACATCATGATTCTGGGCAGCGACTCTCGCGACCCGGAGAGCACCGGGGGCTCGCGGAGCGACACGATCATTCTGGCCCACCTGCCGGCGGACCGGTCGAGTGCCCAACTCATCTCGATCCCGCGCGACACCTGGGTGCCGGTGCCGCGGTCCAAGGACGGCCGGCACGGCGGCCGGGATGCCAAGATCAATGCAGCGTACGCATGGGGCGGTGTTCCGCTGATGGTGCAGACGGTGGAGAAGTTCACCGGCGTCCGCATCGACCATGTGACGATGGTCGACTTCGCTGGCTTCAAGGAGATCGTCGACGCGCTGGGTGGTGTCGAGATCGATGTGGAGAAGGGCTTCACCACGAACTACGCGCTGGGCGGTAGCCGGACGTTCGCCAAGGGCCCGCAGACCATGGACGGGGCCGCCGCGCTCGACTACGCGCGCGAGCGGCATGCCTTCGCCGACGGCGACTTCGCGCGGATCAGACACCAGCAGCAGGTGATCAAGGCGATTCTGGACAAGGCGGCCTCCGGTGGCACGCTGGCCAGCCCCACGAAGCTGAACTCGTTCGTGAAGGCCACGTCGAAGGCGGTGGCCGTGGACAAGTCACTGTCCCTCCTGGATCTGGCGATGGAGTTGCGTGGCCTGCGCAGCGGTAACCTCGCGTTCTTCACCTGCCCGGTCAAGGGAACCGGCCGGGTCGGCACCGAGAGCGTCGTGTTCGCGGACACGCCGAAGGCCAAGGCCCTGTTCGACGCGGTCCGCCGGGATGCCGTCTCCGAGATCGTGGCCACCGGAAAGTAGGACCTGAGAATTGCCGGGCCGGCTCTGGTGGCACAGCCGGCTCGTTCGTATCCTGCGATCGCCCGGGGCCTGCGTCATGCGGGCCCCGGACTGCCACGGGGGAGATCAACTATGTCAGGGCAATCGGTGACGAGGGACCCGGCCACGGTCAGAAGGGAGCTGCGGGACACCTCACTTCAGGCCGTGGCGCCGCCACCCGGCACGGCCGATGACCAGGGGACGCTCCCGCCACTCCCCGCCGTGGAGCCGGCGACACCCACGCGTGTGGACACGACGACGGTGCTGCCGTACGCCAGTTCCCGGGCCTCGAAGCGGACGCGCTGGCTGCGGGCCTGGATGATGGCCGCGCCCATCGACGTCGTCGCCCTGCTCGCCCCGCTGCTGCTCAGCCAGAACTACTGGCGCGGGACCCTGGTCAACGCCGGCCTCACGATTGCCCTCTTCGCGGCCGGTGGGCTCTACCGGGCCCGCCGGCACATCACCATTCTGGACGAACTGCCGAGCCTCTGCGGGCGGCTGCTGGCATCCGGTGCGGTAGTGGCCATCATCGCGGCCGAGCGGCACGATTCGGTGCAGTACGTGAGCGGGTTCATGCAGGACGTCGCGATCTCGGCCGGGCTGGTGATCGTGGGCCGGACGGTCAGCAGGAGTCTCATCCTCATCGCGCGCAAGCGCCGGTGGGTGGAGCACAACGCCATCGTCATCGGTGGCGGTCCGATCGGTGTGGAGCTCGCCCGGCTGCTCCGGCGCTATCCCCAGTACGGCCTGCGGTTCGTCGGCTGTGTGGACGCCCCGTCGCGACTGGGCGTCGGGGCGCTTCCGCTGAACGGCACCCTCGACGACCTCGAGCACCTCGTCCGGCTGCTGGAGTGCGAAGTCCTGGTCATCGCCGATCCCGACTATCCGGAGTCCACCCTGATGGACATCCTGCTCCAGCCGGGCAACGCCCGCTGCGACCTCTGGGCGGTGCCGCGCCTCTGGGGCTCCCGGTCGCAGGGCGGATATCCCGACCACGTCGGGGCCATCCCGATCGTCAAGATCGGCGACACGACGCTCTCCGGCCCCCGGTGGGCCATCAAACGGGCGTCCGACGTGCTCTTCGCCGCGTTGGCACTGGTCGTGCTGAGCCCGCTGCTCCTGCTCTGCGCGATCGCCACGTTCCTCGACGGTGGCCGGGGGATCTTCTTCTACCAGGAGCGGGTCGGCCGCTACGGCAAGCCGTTCAAAGTGATCAAGTTCCGCTCGATGCGGCCGCTGGACGAGCACGAATCGCAGACGAACTGGTCCATCGCGCACGACCGGCGGGTCGGACCGATCGGGCGGTTCATGCGCCGTACCTCGCTGGACGAGCTGCCGCAGCTCTGGAACATCCTGCGCGGGGAGATGAGTGTGGTCGGGCCGCGGCCGGAGCGGCCGTACTTCGTCGAGAAGTTCTCGGCCGAGTACCCCAACTACGCGATGCGCCACCGGGTCCCCGTCGGGCTGACCGGGCTCGCGCAGGTCAGTGGCCTCCGGGGCGACACGCCGATCTCCGACCGGGCAAGGTTCGACAACTACTACGTCGAGAACTGGTCGCTTTGGCTCGACATCAAGATCGTGCTGCGCACCGTCGCGGAGGTGTTCCGAGGTGCCGGTCGCTGACCAGGCACACGGGACATCGCAGGTGGACGCAGTCGTCGCCCGGCTATCCGGGGTTGCCGGCCAGGGCCTCGGCCAGGGCCGACCGCCAATCCGCCAGCGGTCGTAGGTTCGCGGCGGCCCAGCGTCGGTGGGCCAGGACGCTGTAGGCCGGGCGGGGGGCGGGGCGCTGGTAGCGGTCGCTGGTGGTCGGCCGGATGCGATCGGGGTCGAGGCCGCGCAGGGCGAAGACCGCGCGGGCGAGGCCGTACCAGGTGGTCTCGCCCGACGCGGTGCCGTGGTAGACGCCGGGCGCGGCGCCGCCGGCCAGCGCCGCGTCGGCCAGCGCGACGAGCTGCTCGGCGAGCCGGTACGACCAGGTGGGTTGGCCGCGCTGATCGTCCACCACGTCGAGCCGCTCGCGTTCCTCGGCCAGCCGCAACATGGTCGCGACGAAGTTGGGCCCGTGTTCGCCGTAGAGCCAGGCGGTGCGCACGATGTAGCCGGCGTCGGGCAGGAGCTCGGTGACGGCGAGTTCCCCGGCGAGCTTGCTGCGCCCGTACGCGTTGACCGGAGAGGTGGGCGCGTCCTCGGGGTAGGGCTCGGTGGCGTCGCCGCGGAAGACGTAGTCGGTGGACACGTGGATCATTCGCGCGCCGGTCACGGCGCAGGCTCCGGCCAGGTGGGCGACCGCTTCGCCGTTGACGGCGGTGGCGGCCTTCTCCTGGGCCTCGGCTCCGTCCACGTCGGTCCAGGCCGCGGTGTTGATGACGACGTCGTGCCCGGCGACGGCGGCTCGTACGGCCGCCGGGTCGGTGATGTCGAGGTCGTCGCGGGTGGTGGCCGTGACCGACCGGTCGCCTCGGGCACGCAGCACGGCCACCAGGTCCCGCCCGAGCATCCCACCGGCGCCGGTGATCAGCAGCCGGGTCATGCCGGTACGGTCCGCCCGGTGCCCGCCTTCAGCGGCTCCCACCAGGCTCGGTTGTCCCGATACCAGCGCACGGTCTGCGCCAGGCCCCGCTCGAGGTCGATGCTCGGCGCGTACCCCAGCTCGGCGCTGATCTTGCTGATGTCCAGCGAGTAGCGGCGGTCGTGGCCCTTGCGGTCGGCGACCGGGACGACTCGGTCCCACCCGGCGCCGCAGGCCTCCAGCAGCCGGGCGGTGAGCTCCTTGTTGGTCAGCTCGGTGCCGCCGCCGATGTGGTAGACCTCGCCGGCGCGGCCCTTCTCCTGGACCAGCGCGATCCCCACGCAGTGGTCGTGGACGTGCAGCCAGTCCCGGACGTTGCCTCCGTCACCGTAGAGCGGCACGGTGCCACCGTCGAGCAGGTTGGTCACGAACAGGGGGATGACCTTCTCCGGGAACTGGTACGGCCCGTAGTTGTTCGAGCAGCGGGTGACCACCACGTCCAACCCGTGGGTGCGGTGGTAGGCCAGCGCCAGCAGGTCCGAGCCGGCCTTGGCGGCCGAGTAGGGCGAGTTCGGCGACAGCGGCCAGGTCTCGGTCCAGGAACCTTCGTCGATGGACCCGTAGACCTCGTCGGTGGAGACGTGCACGAACCGACGCGTGCCGTGGCGCAGCGCGGCATCGAGCAGTGTCTGGGTGCCGAGCACGTTGGTGACGACGAACGGCGCGGCGCCAGCGATGGAGCGGTCCACGTGGGATTCCGCCGCGAAGTGGACGATCACGTCGTGACCGACCACGACCTCGTCGACCAGCGCCTGGTCGCAGATGTCGCCCCGCACGAAGCGCAGGCGCGGGTCCTCCCGCACCGGTGCCAGGTTGTGCAGGTTGCCGGAGTAGGTGAGCTTGTCCAGCACGGTCACCGCGGCAGGCTCGACGGCCGGCACGCCGGGGGCCTCACCACCCGGCACGCCCAACAGCATCCGGACGTACTCCGACCCGATGAATCCGGCTCCGCCGGTGACGAGGATCCTCACGGGTCGTGGAGTTTACGCGAAGCAGCAGGACAGCCGGGGGCTCGACGGGACCCGGGTGCTCGCCCGGTACGGGTACTCTCCGCGGGTGCGTGGAATCCTTCTCGCTGGTGGCACCGGCTCCCGGCTCTGGCCGGTCACCCGGGCGGTCTCCAAACAGCTCATGCCGGTGTTCGACAAGCCGATGGTCTACTACCCGCTGTCCACTCTCGTCATGGCGGGGGTGCGGGAGATCCTGGTCATCACGACGCCGGAGGATCAGGGCCAGTTCCAGCGGCTGCTCGGTGACGGCAGCCAGTGGGGCCTCCGGATGGCGTACGCCGCGCAGGCCCGCCCGGAGGGCATCGCGCAGGCGTTCGTGCTGGGCGCGGACTTCATCGGCGACGAGTCGGTGGCGCTGATCCTGGGCGACAACATCTTCCACGGCGCCGGCCTCGGCCGACAACTCGCCGGCCACGGCAACCCGGTCGGCGGCCGGGTGTTCGCGTATCCGGTGGCCAACCCGGGCGAGTACGGAGTGGTCGACTTCGACCCGGCTGGGCGGGTGCTGTCCATTGAGGAGAAGCCGGCGAGGCCGAAGTCCCGGTACGCCGTGCCCGGTCTCTACTTCTACGACAACCGGGTGGTCGACATCGCCCGCAAGCTCACCCCCAGCGCACGCGGCGAGCTGGAGATCACGGCGGTCAACGAGACATACCGTGAGTGGGGTGAGCTCTCCGTGACCGTGCTGGACCGGGGCACCGCCTGGCTGGACACCGGCACCTTCACCTCGATGATGCAGGCCGCCGAGTTCGTCCGGGTCATCGAGGAGCGCCAGGGCATGAAGATCGGCTGCGTCGAGGAGGTCGCCTGGCGGGCCGGCCTGATCGACGACGAGCAACTGCGGACGTTGGCGGAGCCGCTGACCAGGAGCGGATACGGCACCTACCTGCTCGGCCTGCTCGACGAGCCGCAGGGCGGGAGCAACCGGTGAAGATCCGACCGCTGAGCATCGAGGGCGCCTGGGAGATCAGGCCGCAGCAGCACGGCGATCCGCGCGGGCTGTTCATGGAGTGGTACCGCTTCGACCGGCTCGCCGACGCGGTCGGGCATCCGCTCCGGCTCGCGCAGGGCAACCTCTCGGTCTCCGCGCGGGGGGTGGTCCGTGGCATCCATTTCGCCGACGTTCCGCCCGGCCAGGCGAAGTACGTGACCTGCGTACGCGGAGCCGTCATCGACATGGTCGTGGACATCCGAGTCGGCTCGCCGACGTTCGGCCGATGGGAGGCCGTCCGGCTCGACGAGGTCGACCGGCGCGCCGTCTACCTCAGTGAGGGCCTGGGGCACGGCTTCTGCGCCCTGACCGATGACGCCACCCTGAGCTACCTCTGCTCGACCACCTACAACCCCGACACCGAGCACGCGGTGCATCCCCTCGACCCGCAACTGGCGATCGACTGGCCGGTCGAGGCACCGCTGCTGTCGGCCCGGGACGCGGCCGCGCCGAGCCTGGCTCAGGCCCAGGAAGCGGGACTGCTGCCCGACTATCACAGCTGCCGGTCATTCACGGCCAGTCTGGATCCGGGGACCGGCTCCGCCTCGCCGGAGGGTAGCGTCCCACCCCCGCGGCGGACGGAGCCACGGCCTGCGCCGGGCCGCACAGAATGAGCGAAGCACCGGTCAGGTAGAGCCCGAGGGGTGATTGCGGGTGGAGAGCCGTTCGGATAGAACATGCCAGCGACGTGGAACTCGTCGTACCCGCGCATGTGCCGCACCGTTTGGGGGAGACGAGTGAGAGGCGTTTCGCTGGTCGACGCTGCTCAGCCGTCGGCAGACCCGGGCCCGGCACGTCCGTCCGGGCACCGGGTGACCCGACTGCTCCGGCAGCTCGTCGCACCCGAGCGTCTTTACCTCGCCGCACTTGGCCTGACCGGCCTGGCGGCGGTCGTGTCGGTGACGCTGCCGGCGGCGGAGCGCGGCGAGCTTTCCGCGAACATGGTGAGTGCGACGCTCGGCGCAGCGGTGGGCGGGCTGTCCCTGGACACCTTCCTGCTGTCCCGCCCAGCCGGTTGGGTCTTCGCTCGGGGGCGGACCTGGGTCCTCGCGATCCTTGGGGCCTCGGTTCTCCTCTCCGGTGTCGCCGCCGCGCTGTTCACCGCGGTGGCGGGAGTTGGTAGTCACCTGGTCGGGGTAGGGTCCGCCGCGGGTCTGACCGTCTTCAACACAGTCTCGTCAATCGCACTGCGGCGGAAGAGCTTCCGGATCGTCTACTCGATGCGGGCGGCGAGCGGGGCGACCCTGGTCGGCGGTTACGCCGCCCTCTACGCTGCCGGGCAGTTCGACGGCGGCCTGTGGAGCCTGGTCTGGCTTGCGGTGCAGTGGCTCAGCGCGCTGGCCGTGTGCGCCCTGGTGTTGCGGATGCTCTGGAAGGTCAGGCCAGCCCCGGCGCCCACGGCAACGGGCCCGGACTACCGGGCCGACCTGCTCGCGGTCGGGAATCTGCATGCCGGGATCTTCGCGCAGATGATGACGCTGCGGTTCAACCAGATCCTGGTGGCCAGGTTCGTCGGGGCCGGTCCGCTCGGCGTCTACGCCCTGGCGGTGGCCGCGTTGGAGTTCGCACAGGCCGGCGCGGTGGTACGCGCGCAGCGGATCCTCGCCGATCGGACCGGTGCCGACGGCCCGGACCCGACGAAGGCCGTGGTCAAGGCGGCCCTGCCGATCGCCCTGGCCGCTGTCGTCGGGCTTGCCGTGCTCGGCTTCCTGCAGCCGGAATACCGCGACGCCTGGATCCTCGGCCTCCTTCTCCTGCCCGGCTCGCTCGCCACGGCAGCCGGCAAGAGCTGGAGTGCCCTGCTGTTGAAGCGGCGGGGCGAGAAGGCGACCACCGTCGTCGCCTTCATCACCGTGGCGATCGCGATTCCCGCGTACTTCGGGATCATCCCCTGGGCCGGCGTGATCGGGGCGGCCGTGGCCTCCTCGCTCGCCTACGCCGTACACGCCTTCGCGTCGAGAGCGAGCCTGCGACGAGCGCAGCCGCCGAGTCATGGGACGGTTTGAGATGGATGTCTCGATTGTGGTTCTCGCCTGGGAGGACTTTGAGCGCACCCGTGCGTGCGTCCTGTCGCTGCCGGGCGAGGCGGAGATCGTTGTCGTCGACAACGGCAGCTCGGAGCACATCCGGCAGGCGCTGAACGAATTCTGCGCCCAGCAGGGCGTCAAGTACGTCCAGTCCGGCTCGAACCTGGGGTACGCCAAGGGGATGAACCTCGGCGTGCGCCACACGAGCCGGGCGAACGTCATCCTCTCCAACAACGACATCCTCGTGCACGACGACGCCGTGGCCCGTCTGCTGGCCGCCCTCGAGGATCCCGGGGTGGGTGCGGCCTTCCCCGCCGTGATGACCCCGGAGGGCGTGCCGCAGACGGAGGGCGGGCGGTTCCTGAGCATGCGGGTCGGGCTCGCCCACGCCACCGGGCTGAGCCTGGTGGTGCCGCGCCTGCGGATCGTCGCACCGCCCGAGGAGGCGGACTGGCTGACCGGGCCCTTCGTCGCCCTGCGCCGGAGCACCTTCGACGCCATCGGCGGGGTCGACGAGACGTCCTTCTTCTACTCGGAGGACATGCGGCTGTGCTGGGCCGTGCGCCAGCAGGGCCTGCGGCTGGCGTACGTGCCGGGGGCCGTGATCATGCACGAGGACGACGCGACCGCCAAGCGCCGCTGGTCCGAGGAGGAGATCTCCCACCGGCGTACCCGGGAGTTCATCCGGGCGAGCCGGGACCTGGGTGGCCGGCGCGGCCGGGTCGCCGCGACGGCGTACGTCTGCGGGGTGCTGCTGCGGGCGGCGGTGGGCGGGAATCCGGTTCGCCGGGCGATCGCGCGCGGCGCCGTCGAGGGGCTGCGGGCCTCGTGAAGGTGATGTTTGTCTGCACCACCGGCGGCTCGGGACGACGGCAGCTCGGTGGCGCGGAACGGATCCTGACGGAAATCATCCCGGCTCATGCCCGAACGGGCGTCGAGGTGATCGCCGCCACCTCGGACGACGAGGTGGGCAGCGCGTTGCGGGAGGCCGGGGTGCCCTGGATCGGCCTCAGCGCGGCGAGCCGGGTCGACCTGGCCTACGCGCGGGAGATCCGTCGCCTCGTCCGGGAGGTGAAACCGGACGTGGTCTGCGCCCACCTGCTGTCGGCGGCGATGCACGCCCGGGCCGCGCTGACCATGGAGCGTAAGCCGACCCCACTCGTGGTCACCCTGCACAACAGCCTCTGGCAGTACCGGGACACCGCGGAATCACTGCCGCAGAAGGCCGCCATCCAGTCCAACATCACGCTCGACCTGGCCATGCGCCGGCTCCGGCCGCATGCGACGGTCGCGGTGTCCGAATTCGAGGCCGCCGAACTGCGCGACCGCGGCCGGGTCCGGAACGTCCACCTGATCCCGAACCCACTGCCGGCCACCTGGCCCGCCCCCGAACCCGCGGGTACGCCGAGACCCGAGCGGCGGCCGGTGGTCGGCTACCTCGGCCGGCTGGAGAAGGAGAAGGGGGCTGACCTGCTGCCCGAGGTCGCCTCGTGCCTGCCGGAGGCGGAATTCCGGGTCGCCGGCACCGGCTCACTGACGATCGCCGCCCGGCCGAACCTCGAACTCGTCGGCCGGGTCACCGCGGCGGAGTTCCTGCGGCAGGTCGACTGTCTCCTGGTGCCGTCCCGGGTCGAGTCGTTCGGGCTCAGCGCGCTCGAAGCGCTGTCGCTGGGCGTACCCGTGGTGCACACCGGGGCGGGCGGTCTGGCCGAGGTCACCCGGCACGCCACCGGCACCTTGGCGTTCCGGGCGAGCCCCACGCCCACCGAGCTGGCCGGGGCCCTCCGGCAGGCGATCGGCCGCGACGGGTCCACCGACGAGCGACAGGCCGTGGCCGAGTGGTACGCCCAGGAGTATGCCTTCGACCGGTGCGTGGCGCGCTGGCAGAGCCTCTACCGGTCGCTGCTGTGACCACCTGGCGGTTACCCCGGGCGGTCGCACGTTACCCGATCAGCCAACGAATGAGAGTGGTGCCCGAGTGGCGCAGGAGCTGACGATCGTCACCGTGCTCTACCGGTCCGGCGAGATGCTCGCCGAGACGCTCCCGACCTGGGTACGCAGCGCCGACGGGCTGCCGGTGCGGTTCGTCTTCGCCGACAACTGGCCGGCGGACGGGTGCGAGAAGGTCATCGCCGGCTGCCTGGAGCACGACCGGTACGAGTACCTTCCCGACTCGTCGAACCCGGGCTTCGCGGCCGGCTGCAACCGGGCGGTCGCCTCCGCGACGACGAGCCACGTCCTGCTGCTGAATCCGGACGTCTGGCTGCCCGTCGACGCGCTGGCGCGCATCCACACCGCGATCGCGGCGGACCCGGGCACCCCCATCGCGGTCGGCCTGGCCATGCACGGCGGCGAGTACGTCGGCATCGACGTGAACCCGATCTCGCTGTTCATCGACCGATCGGCGACGGTGTCACGGGCGCCACTCGGTCCCTCGGGCGGCGCGGCGGTCTTCCCGGCCGACCTGTTCCGCCGGTTCGAGGGGTTCTACGAGCACCTGTTCGCCTGGGGTGAGGACGCCGACCTCGCCTTCCGGCTCTACGCCTCCGGCCTGCGTACCCGGGGTCTGGATCTCGTGCTCCCCCACGCCGGTGGCCACAGCGTCGAAGGCGACAACAAGCTCCAGGGATTCCGGGCCTTCCTGCTGGCCCGCAACCGGCTCCTCGTCGCGTCCCGGGTCTTCACCTGGCCCCTGCTGCTCGTCGCGCTGCCGATCCTCGCGTTGGCGCACGTCGCGCTGGCCGCCCGACGGGTGCGTCAGGGCCTCCTGCGACCGTTCCTGCGCGGCGTGGGACGCGGCCTGTTGGAGGGGCCGGCCGCCCGCCGGCAGTGGCAGGGCAAACGGTTCGGCTTCGCCTGCCTGTTCAGCTATCTGAAAGTGCGGAGAGCGTGATGACGGGACACCAGTGGAGTGTCGTGACGGTCACCTACAACTCGGCGGACACGCTGCGCCGGTGCTGGCGCGGCGCGACCAAGCCGTACGAGTGGATCGTCGTGGACAACTGCTCGGCCGACGACTCGGCCACAGTCGCCGAGGAGCTGGGTGCCCGGGTCATCCGGCTGCCGGAGAATGTCGGCTTCGCCAAGGCCAACAACGTGGGCATGCGCGCAGCGGCGGGCGAGTACATCCTGTTCGGGAACCCGGATCTCGAGATCCGCCCGGACGGCTTGGACATCCTGCAGCGGCACCTCGACCTGCACGGTGGCCTGGTCGCTCCCCAACTGCTCTCGTCGGAGGGCATCCCGCAGCCGAACGGCCGCGGCTTTCCTTACGCCACCGCCAAGCTGGGCAACCGGAAGGTCTGGCCGCTGTCCCAGCTGCACGCGTCGTACCGCATGACGGCGGAGCCGGGTGAGGCCCGCTACGTCGCCTGGGTCATGGGAGCGGCGGTCGCCGGACGCACCCCGGACGTCATCGAGCTGGGCGGGTGGAACGAGCGGTTCTTCCTCTACTACGAGGACCACGAGCTGGGGCTGCGCGCGTGGCGGCACGGTTGTCCCGTCGCCCTGCTCGGCGACGTCCGGTGGACCCACCACTGGGCCCGCGCGACGAACTCCTTCCAGTGGTCGCGGGCGCACACGCTGGAGTTGCAGAGCGCGAGGATCTTCTTCGGCATGTTTCCCGAGTTCCTGATCGGGCTGCCGCCGGCCGCTCGGCGACACCGGCAGGCCGCGCGCCTCATCGGGTCGCCGGTAGGGCGGGAAGCGCGTGACGCTGACGGACTGACGAAGAGAACCGGCTTGGAGGGCTAAGTTGATCAGATCGGCGGCCCCGCGGCTGCACGTCCTGGACCTCCTGCGATTCTTCGCAGCCATGTTCGTCATGGGATTCCATCTCATTCCCATTGTGGCCTTCGTTTACGGCCTCGACGCCGACGCGTACTTCGGCCACGTCGTCGCCCAGGCCTTCCGCTACGGCTGGATGGGCGTCGACTTCTTCTTCATCATCAGCGGGTTCGTCATCTGCATGAGCTCCTGGGGCCGCTCGGTTGGCGATTTCTTCACCTCCCGGGCTACCAGGCTGATGCCAGCGTATCTGCTCGCGGTCGTAATGACCTCAGCGCTGCTGACGTTCCTCTGGCCAGCCTCGTTCCACCCGCCCCTGGCGGGCTTCCTCACGAACCTCACCATGGTGCAGGGAATGCTCCACGTTCCCGACATAGACACCGTTTACTGGACGCTTCTGGTTGAGCTGAAGTTCTACCTGCTCTTCGCGGTCGTGGTCCACTTCGGCCTGACCTACCGCCGCGTGGTTCTCTTCTGCGTGTCGTGGACGGTGGCGGCGCTTGTCGGCCAGTACACGAACAACGGACTCATCAAGGTCCTGGTCGAGCCTCGATACGCCTACTTCTTCGTCGCGGGAATCGTGCTCTACCTGATGTACCGGTTCGGTCCCACCCTATTGCTCTGGGGAATGCTCGCGGTATCCTGGATCTTCTGCGCCAATTCTCTGCGGCTCATGTTCTCGGAGCAGCAGGTACCCGTCAATCTCCACGTCGGGCTCGGGCTCCTGACCATGTTCCTCGCCGTCATGACCGCGGCGGCCCTCGGAAAGCTGTCCTGGCTCAGCTGGCCCGGATTCGTCACGATCGGCGCACTCACCTATCCGGTGTACCTCATCCATTTCTATCTCTCGTACACCATTCTTCGCCGGTTGCACGGGCACGTGCCGGACGCACTCCTGCTGGTGTGCACCGTCGCCACGGTCCTCCTCGTCGCGTACCTCATTCATCGGCTCGTGGAACGGCGAGCCGCTCGGCTCCTGCGCGCTGGTATCCGGCGAAGCTTCGCCGCGATCCGACAGGCTGACGCCCCGCAACCGGCCGAGTCCACCCGACCCGTCAAGGCCATCCGAGTCTCGACGCCTACCCCGCCCGCCCCACGCACGTCCGTGGCGCCTTGACCACAAACGTTCCGGCGTTGGCGACACCCGGACGCCGGGCGAGGCAGTGCCCGCGCCAGCCCCGCCAGCACCCAGCTGGTGGGGACTGGCCGGCCGCGGCAAACAGATCATGCAAGCAAGCGCGACGGTCACGGGCTCCGAGTTGTGGGGCATGCCAGACCCAGCGCTCCGTTTCGCTCAGGCGGCCCTCATTGCTCCCTCTACTCCAGCGCGCTGTTCGACAATCAACGAGATCGCAGCCGATAGCCGAGGCGTACCGCGGGCGCGCGAACAGCTTCGGGGCCCTCCGGCTCGCATTCGCGCTCGCCGTGGTGCTCTCCCACACCGCCGCACTCGGGTTCGGTCGCCCGCTCATGCAGCGGCTCGACCTGGGTGCCCTGGCGGTGGCCGGTTTCTTCACGATTTCCGGGTTCCTCATCGTCCGCTCCGCCCGGCGCAGCTCGATACCCCGCTTCCTGTGGCATCGGGCCCTGCGGATCTGGCCCGGCCTGTGGGTCTGCCTCCTGTTCACGGGGCTGGTCGTGGCGCCCCTGCTCTACCTTGAGCGGCACGGCACGCTCGACGGGCTGTGGCGGAGCGAGGGCGGGGTGGTCGACTACCTGCGGCAGAACTGGTGGGGTGGCCTCCGGCAGTTCGGGATCGCCGACCTGCTGCAGGGTGACACGCCGTACTGGCGATGGCAGGGCGGGAACACCATCAACGGCTCGCTGTGGACCCTCGCCTACGAGATCTACTGCTATCTCCTGGTGGCTGTCCTGGCTGCGCTCACCATCCTGCGCCGGCAGCTCCGCTGGCTGCCGCTGCTCGCTGTGATCGCCGTGTCCGGGGTGGTCTGCTGGAACTACTTCCAGCAGGACACCCCCGGTGGGCAGGGGATCTGGACGGCGGGGGCGGTGGGTCCGCTGCCGCTGCTCGGCGCACTTCAACAGACCTACCTCCTCTGGTACGGCTTCATGTTCCTCCTGGGCGGGGTCGCCGAGCTGTACGGCGACCGTTTGCCGATCAACGACCTGCTCGGTGTGCTCGCACTCGTGGTCGTCGGCTGGCTCGCCGTCAGCGGCAGGTTCGTCGGGCCTGGGACGTTCGCCGTTGGCGGGAACTTCTTCGGCCCGGCGCTGCTCGCCTACGCGTACGTCGTCCTCTGGCTCGCCGTACGGCTGCCGAAGGCGCTGCACCGGGTCGGAAGCCGCAACGACTACTCGTACGGGGTGTACATCTACTCGTTCGTCGTGCAACAGGTCATGGCCAAAGCCGGGGTGCAGGCGATCGGCGTCGTCGGCTTCTTCCTGGCCAGCGCCCTGCTCAGCTTCGGACTCGCGATGCTCTCCTGGCACCTGGTCGAGAAGCCGGCGCTGCGGTTGAAGAACTGGACGCCAGTTTCGCTGCGCGGGCGACCCGATGATCCGACGCCGTCGAGAGGTGGCCGCCCGGCTGAGGACGAAGCGCCCGTCGCGCTCTCCGGTCGTGTGCGAGCACCGGATGTGGGTTCGGATCCGGGTGCCGCACCAGCTGCTGGTTGACGCCGGCGACCTGGATCGCCTAAGCGTCCGAGGCGACTGCCCGGTCCGCCCGGGCGCCGTCTGCGGCCCGGGGGCGCGGCGGGCCGGGTGCCGGTGTCGGCCGTGCCGACAGGGACGGGTTGTCGGCGGCGCCCAACGCGATCGCCAGGAGGAACACGGCCACCGCTCCCAGCCACAGCCACACGTCGAAGAAGAAGATCTGAGCCGCGATCCCCACCAGCAGGAGGCGGGCAGGGATCGACCGGAGGCGCCGGTACAGAACCGCCACGAGCGACACGAGGCAGGCCAGCCCGACCAGGCCGAAGTTGTACCAGAACGTCAGGTAGGTGTTGTCGAAGACCTCTGCCTGGCCGTCGCCGATGCCAACGTGTTCCAGGTAGCGCACGTTGGCTTCCGGCCCGTTACCAAAGATGATCGTGGACCAGTCTCGCGTGATGCCGTCCCAGATGACGCGGATGCGGGTGAAGCGTGCGTCTGCGCTGGCCGGGTCCGAGATTCGTGACCCCGCCACGTCGACGGAATCGATGGTGGCGCTCGGGGTCGGATCGGCCGAACCCGGCGCAGAATCGGCCGCACTCGGCGCGGGATCAGCCGCACTGGGCGCAGGATCAACCGCACTCGGCGCGGGGCTGGTCGAACCCGGCGCGGGATCGGCCAAACCCGGCGCGGGATCGGCCGACGTGGACGCACCGGTCGAGGTTGGCTCCGGCCCGGAGGCGGTGGGCAGCAGGGCCGGCGGGTTGACCGCCACGAGCGCGTAGGCGATTGCAGCGACGGCGATCCCGCTGCCTACGCCACGCCAGGAGACCTTCCGCCACTGGAAGAACAGCCAGAACCCGAGGGCGAGAAGCATGCCGACCCAGGCGCTCCGCGTGCCCGAAAGCACCAGGCCGACAAGGTTGGCGGTGACCGGTACGTACCAGAACCTGCCCCGGATGGTCAGCGCGACAAGCGCCATCGCCATGGCGAAGCCGCCGTAGATGATGGGATGGCCCGAGATCCCCACCGCTCGCGTGGCGTCGAACGCCGAGGTGTAGGTCCAGTCGTACGCGAGCTGATCGAAGATCGGCCAGGTGCGGGAGAGCGTCTGATACTTGGCGAAAGCCGCCACGGCCACGCTGAACCAGGTGAGAGCCTCCGCGACCCGGACGATCGTCTGCCGATCGCGACGCGCCTCCTCGACAAGGTGCCAACCCAGTACGCCGAAACACAGCAGGGGCGCGGCACCAACCACCACCGGCTTGGCCCCGTGCCAGTGGACGACCCCCGCGAGCACCGCACACAACGGAAGCACGACCGCCGCGGCGATCAGCTTCGGCTGCCAGCCGTCGCGTTCGGCGCGAAGCACCCGCCCCCAGACGGCGAGGATGAAGAGGATCAGCAGCAGCGTGTACGAGGGGTTGGTCGGGTAGCCGAAGTCGATGGTCACCGGGATGGCAAAGGCGATGACCAGGACAGCCCAGGTGATCCGGACGGGTGCCAGCAGCACCCAGCCGAGCAGGGCGCCGACGCCGACCGCGAGCGCGGACTGCCACCTGCCCGCCAGCAGGAACCCAGCCGCCAGAACGACAAGGCCAACGCTGAGGTAGCGCGCCCCGTGTCCCACGCCCTTGATCTTGTCAGCCAACACCCGCACCGTGCGATCGTACGTATCAGCCGGCGCCTATCGGCAGCGGGCCTCCGCGCGGCAGCACCCGCGCTGGACCCTCGGCGGTGTCCGGCCGGCCGGGCGGCCCGAGCCTGTTGATCCACCCGGCCGGTGCGTTAGGGTGACGCCCAGCCGGTCGGCAGTCGGGGTAGGGATCTGCGTGGTTGCACAGCTCGAACCAGCGGACGTCGGCAGACCCGACGGACCGACGGTCCGTGCGACGAGACCCCGCCCGACCATGTGGGACAGCACCGCCGTCCTCGTGCTGCTGTGCCTCATTCCGATCGTGCACGACGTCAAGACCATGCTCACCGCGCCGTACTGGCTCGACGAGGCGTGGGTCGCGCTCTCCGTGCGGTTCCCTCTTCACGATCTGCCGGTGACCACATCGTCGAGCCCGCTCGGTTGGAGCTTTCTGCTACGACTGGTCCCCGATGCCGACCACCTGCGGCTGGTGCCGCTGGCGTTCCACGGGCTCGCGGTCCTGGCGGCGTACGCGTTCGGCCGGTCGCTGCGCTGGCCGACGCCGGGCCGGGGCGTCGTGGCGGGTGCCGCCTGTGCCGCGGCGGTCCTGCTCCTACCTGCCCAACAGGTCCGCCACGACCTCAAGCAGTACACCTCCGACGCCGCCATCACCGTGGCTGTGCTCGCCCTGGTCGCGTGGGTCGAACAGGACTGGTCCCGCCGGCGACTCAGTGTGATCACGGCCGTGGTCGCCGCGGGAATGCTGTTCAGCCACGTGACCGCGATCGTGGCCCCGTGCGCGTTCGGCGCGTTGTTGCTGACCGCCGCGATCCGGCGGCAGTGGCCACGGCTCATCGAGGTGGCCCTGGCCGGGCTCAACGCCGGCCTGATTCTCACGGCTGTCTACTTCGGCATCTCCGCGCAGGGCCGGAATGAGCCCATGCAGCAGTACTGGGCCGCGAACTTTCCCAGGCTGACCGAGCTGCCCAGCTACCTCGGCAAGCAGCTCGACAGCCTGGCCCCGGTGGTCGGGGCGCCCGCCTTGGTCGTTGCCGGCCTGCTCGTCGCCGGTGCGTGGACCCTCGTCAAGCGGGATCGCCTCGCCTCCGCGATCGCGGTGAGCCTGCTGCCCGTGGCGGCGGTGACGGTGGGGGTCGCGAAGATCTATCCGCTGCTGGAGCTGCGTACCTCACACTTCCTGCTCGTCACGGCGGCCGCCGTGGCCGGCATCGGGGTCGCCGGCCTGGCGAACCTGACGGCCGACCTCACCTGCCGCGTGCTCCCACGGGCGCGGCCCGCTGTCGTGGCCGCGGCCGTCTGCGCGCTCCTGGTCGGTCTGTACGCCGTCAACAACGGCCGCTGGTACCGGTTCGACGGAAACACGCCGGGCCTCTACTACACGGCGATCGCGGTCACGGACGTCCGGTCGGCAACCAGGTACGTGGCCAAGCACCGCTCCACGAACGACGTCGTCGTCATGAACAACGGGGCCTGGTACGGCTTCGCGTTCTACTCGAAAAGCGACAGGATCGAGCTGGTCGCACCGCATGGCAACACCGTGGGCTGGTGGGTTGAGATGCCTGATCGTCCCGACGTCGTGGTGGTCCCGGGCCACGACACGGCGGCCATCCTCGCCAGCCTTCAGCAGGCGGTGGAGCTGGCCGCCCGGCGCGGCGACGGCGGGCGAGTCTGGCTGATCCGCTCGCACGTCATCGGCGACGAGGCGGCGGCCTGGCGGCAGGCGCTCGCCGGCTACCAGGTCGAACAGGTCACCGACGGAGTGGAGCCGGTCGCGCTGATCAGCAAGGGATGACGCGGCGTGCCCGCGGGCTCCACAATCAACTGCCTCGGCGCCACAGGTCCCGCAAGGCGTCCCAGTTGTCTGCCATGCCGTCCTTGCAGGGCGTCTCGATGTAGAAGGCCCCATCGATGTCGTCCCGGTCCCACCAGATACCGCAGATCGGCCGGCCGTCCTCGCCCTCGAAGGCGTACTCGACGTAGCTGCCGGTCGCGCCGGTCACGCCGCCAGTAGTGCGGGCCGATTCGCGCAGCCCCGGCGCCAGCGTGGCTCCGGCGAGGTTGAGCCCCTGGCGGTACGTCCGCGCCGTGTCCTTCTGCTTCTTGCCCGGGTAGAGCGTGAAGTGCAGCCACGCGCCGCCGTAGTGGCAGAAGAGGTGCCCCTTCTCGTCGGCCGGCAACTTCGGGGCACCGGGCTGGTTGTAGACCACGCAGCCGCCGATCCGGGTCAGCCAGGGCTCGGCGAGCGATGCCAGGTCGCCTTCGAACTTGGCCTTGTTGATGGAGAACTGCGTCGCCTCGTAGGGCTGGAGGGAGGGGCTGGCCGACGGCGAGGGCGCCTCGGCCCCCTTGTCGCGGCCCCCGCCGAGGAAGAACCCGGCGGTGCCGGCGACCAGGGTGAGCACCAGCGCGCCGGCGATCGAGATCCAGTCGCGCCGCTTCGGCTCCGGCCGCACGGGGGCGATCCGGGGCCCGCCGGACGAATCGAGTGGATCAGCGGCAGCGGGCGTCGCGGGGGTGGCAGGTGTGGCGGGCGCTACGGACAGCGCGGGGACGGCGACCGGTGACATCGGTACGCCGGAGACCGGCTGGGGCGCCACCGCCCAGGGCTGCGGAGCCCACGGCAGCTGGGGCGGGGCGGAGATGGGCTCCGGCGGCGGCGGGAGCATCTCCGCGGTCTCCGTGCGCTGGTAGTCCATCCCGAGGGTCTGGAACAGCCGGGCGGCCGCTCCGTCCTCTTCGGACAGGTACGCGACCCAGGGCTGGGCGGCGGTGAAGTCGGCGTTGACGTAGCGGTGACCGTCCGGTGTCTGCGCCAGCACGTTGGCCGCGTTGCTGAACGCCTCCCGCCACCGCTGGTCACCTGCCGCCGCGCCCTCCAGCACGACGACGGTCACCGGCCGGTCCTGCCCGTCGAGAGCCGCCCAGGCGCGGCCGACCTGGCACTCACCCAGTGTCTCGGTGAACCTGTACGGACCGTCCGGTTGCATCCCCACTCCTCTGCTCACCCGCCGTGCGGATAGTACAGAGAGCGCGCCCGTCCGTTCGTCCGCCGGTCGGGTCTTTGCGCAGGGTGGACTCGGCCGCCCGAGGGGTGGTCCAGGCGACCGGCCGGCACACCGGAGCGGCTTGCCAGCTGAAAGTTTTTATGCATAGAGTCGCAGCATGAATGAAAGCGGTGCGGCGCCCACCGACCGCCTGCTCGACCTCTTCCACGGCGTGCGGCTCACCCCGACCCAGCGCCGGATCGCACACTGCCTCGTGCAGCATGCGGCCGCGGCGGCGTACCTGTCGGCGGCGGAGGTCGCCGAGCTGGCCGGGGTCAGCCAGCCGTCGGTGACCCGGTTCGCGATGGCGCTCGGCCACGACGGCTACCCCGCCCTGCGCCGCCGGCTGCGGGAGCTGTCCGCCACCGGCGACACCGACCCGGCCGACGGCGGAAACGCCCTCCAGCGGGCCGTCCGCGCCGAGCTGGGCAACCTCGACCGGCTCGCCGGGCAGCTCGCCGACGCCGCCCGGATCGCCGAGGTCGGCAAGCTGCTCGCGGCCAGCCGTCCGCTGCCGGTGCTCGGGCTGCGCGCCGCCGCGCCCCTCGCGGCGTACTTCGCGTACTTCGCGGCGAAGGTGCACCCGGACGTGCGGGTGCTCGACGACGGAGGCAGCCTGCTGGCCGACCGGCTGGAGCAGGCCGCGGCGGCCGGGGCGACCGCGCTGCTGGCCTTCGTGCTGCCCCGCTACCCCCGGGAGACCCTGGAGGCGCTGCGCGAGGCGCGGGACGTCGGGCTGACCGTCGTGGCGATCACCGACTCGCCGGTGAGCCCGGCCACCGAGCACGCCGAGGTGGTGCTGCCCGCCGCCGTCGGCACCGACCTGGTCTTCGATCTGCACACCGCCCCGATGACCCTGGCCATGGTGGTGCTCCAGGCGATCTGTGACGCCGCCCCGGCCGAGACCCAGGCCCGGCTCGAGGCGTTCGAGTCGTCCGCCGCCCGCCGTCAGTTGTTCCTCAGCTGAGAGGAGTACGAAATGCACCAGCCCGTCCGCGCCGCTCGCGGCAGCACACGCACCGCCAAGGGGTGGCCGCAGGAGGCCGCGCTGCGGATGCTGATGAACAACCTCGACCCCGAGGTGGCCGAGCGCCCCGAGGACCTGGTGGTCTACGGCGGCACCGGCAAGGCCGCGCGGGACTGGCCGTCGTACCACGCCCTGGTGCGGACGCTGACCGACCTGCGGGACGACGAGACGATGCTGGTGCAGTCCGGCCGCCCGGTGGGCGTCATGCGTACGCACGAGTGGGCGCCCCGGGTGCTGCTGGCCAACTCGAACCTGGTCGGCGACTGGGCCACCTGGCCGGAGTTCCGCCGCCTCGAGCAGCTCGGGCTGACCATGTACGGGCAGATGACCGCCGGTTCCTGGATCTACATCGGCACCCAGGGCATCCTCCAGGGCACGTACGAGACGTTCGCGGCGGTGGCCGCGAAGCGGTTCGGGGGAAGCCTGGCGGGCACGCTGACGCTGACCGCCGGCTGCGGCGGGATGGGCGGGGCGCAGCCCCTCGCGGTGACCATGAACGGCGGCGCCTGCCTGATCGTGGACGTGGACCGTAGCCGGCTGGAGCGCCGGGCGCACGACCGCTACCTGGACGAGATCGCCGATTCCCTGGACGACGCGGTCGAGCGGGCGCTCGCCGCGAAGCGGGACCGTCGCGCCCTCTCCGTCGGTGTCGTGGGCAACGCGGCGACGATCTTCCCGGAGCTGCTGCGCCGGGGCGTCGCCATCGACATCGTGACCGACCAGACCAGCGCCCACGACCCGCTGTCGTACCTGCCGGAGGGGGTGGAACCAGCCGACGCCCGGGACTACGCGGCGGCGAAGCCGGCCGAGTTCACCGACCGGGCGCGGGCGTCGATGGCGAAGCACGTCGAGGCGATGGTCGGCTTCCTCGACGCGGGCGCGGAGGTCTTCGACTACGGCAACTCGATCCGCGGCGAGGCGAAGCTCGGCGGGTACGAGCGGGCCTTCGACTTCCCCGGCTTCGTGCCGGCGTACATCCGGCCGCTGTTCTGCGAGGGCAAGGGCCCGTTCCGCTGGGCGGCGCTCTCCGGCGACCCGGCCGACATCGCGGCCACCGACCGGGCCATCCTCGACCTGTTCCCCGAGAACGAGTCCCTGGCCCGGTGGATCCGGATGGCCGGCGAGCGGGTCGCCTTCCAGGGCCTGCCGGCCCGGATCTGCTGGCTCGGCTACGGCGAGCGGGACAAGGCCGGGGTGCGGTTCAACGAGATGGTCGCCTCGGGCGAGCTGAGCGCGCCGGTGGTGATCGGCCGGGACCACCTGGACTGCGGCAGCGTGGCCAGCCCCTACCGGGAGACCGAGGCGATGGCCGACGGCTCCGACGCGATCGCCGACTGGCCGCTGCTCAACGCGCTGGTCAACACGGCCAGCGGGGCGTCCTGGGTGTCCATCCACCACGGCGGCGGGGTGGGCATCGGCCGGTCCATCCACGCCGGCCAGGTCTGCGTCGCCGACGGCAGCGCCCTGGCCGGGCAGAAGATCGAGCGGGTGCTCACCAACGACCCGGCCATGGGCGTCATCCGGCACGTCGACGCCGGCTACGACGACGCCCGCGAGGTCGCCACCCGCACGGGCGTCCGGGTGCCGATGGCGGAGGGCACGGCGTGACGGACCTGGTCGCCCGGTTCCGGAAGCTGTGGGACGAGATCGCGCCGGTCGGGCGGGACGCCGGCAGCGGCGGGTACCTGCGGTACGCGCTGACCGAGCCGGAGCTGCGGCTGCGGGAGTGGTTCCGGGAGCAGGCGGACCAGCGCGGCATGCCGGTGCACGAGGACGGCAACGGCAACCTGTTCGCCTGGTGGGGCGACCCGGACGCCGGGGACGCGGTGCTGACCGGCAGCCACTTCGACTCGGTGCCGCACGGCGGGGCGTACGACGGGCCGCTCGGCATCGTCAGCGGGTTCCTCGCCGTGGACGAGCTGCGGGCGGCCGGCGTCGCCCCGGTCCGGCCGGTGGCGGTGGCCGCGTTCGTGGAGGAGGAGGGGGGCCGCTTCGGCGTACCCTGCCTGGGGTCGCGGCTGCTCACCGGGGAGATCGCGGTGGAGCGCGCGGCCGGGCTGCGCGACGCGGCCGGGGTGAGCTTCGCCGAGGCGCTGGGCGACCGGCCGGCGGGCGCCGACCCGGGCCTGCTCGGCCGCTTCGCGGCCTTCGTGGAGCTGCACGTGGAGCAGGGCCGCGCGCTGGTCGACCAGGGCGCGCCGGTCGCGGTGGCCAGCGCGATCTGGCCGCACGGCCGCTGGCGGTTCGACTTCCACGGCGAGGGCAACCACGCGGGTACGACCCGGATGGCCGACCGCCGCGACCCGATGCTCACCTACGCGTTCACCGTGCTCGCGGCGAACAAGGAGGCCCGGCTGCGCGACGCGCACGCCACCGTGGGCCGGGTGTCGGTGGAGCCGAACGCCACCAACGCGATCCCGTCCCGGGTGACCGGCTGGCTGGACGCCCGGGCGGCCGAGCCGGAGACGCTGCACGGCCTGGTCGACGCGGTCCGGGACAAGGCCGCCGAGCGGGCGCGGCGGGACGGCACCGAGCTGACCTGCACCGAGGAGTCGGCCACTCCGCTGGTGGCGTTCGACGGTGGGCTGGCCGACCGGCTGGCCCGGCTGCTCGACGCGCCGGTGCTGCCCACCGGGGCGGGGCACGACGCGGGGGTGCTGGCCGCGCACGTGCCCACCGCGATGCTGTTCGTGCGCAACCCGACCGGGGTGTCGCACTCCCCCGCCGAGTCCGCCACCGACGCCGACTGCGCAGCCGGGGTGACCGCCCTGGCGCGGGTGCTGGAGGAGCTGGCATGCCGGCCCGCGTGACCGTCCGGCAGTCGGCCCCGGCGGGTCGCGGGGCGACGGCAGGAAACTTCTGGGCGCCTTTCGAGCTGATGTCGCAGACGACTCGGCGCGGTGTGGCGGCGCGCGTGAACCGGCCAGGTCGGGCTCGCCTGGGATGCCGACCGGCCCGGTGCCGGCGTCCGGTGACATCACCAACGACTCAGCTCCAAAGGGGGCGAGAAGGATGACTGCCACCCGCTGGCTGGCCGAGTACGCCTGGCTGCCGGACCATGCCGAGCCCACGCCCGACGTGCTGATCGAGGCCGAGGACGGCCGGATCACCGCGGTCACCCCGCTGGTCGGCACGGATACGCCGGCCGCCGGGGTCGAGGTGCTGCGCGACGCGGTACGACTGCCCGGCCTCACCCTGCCCGGCCTGGCCAACGCCCACTCGCACGCCTTCCACCGGGCGCTGCGCGGGCGTACCCACGGCGGGCGGGGCGACTTCTGGAGCTGGCGGGACGTCATGTACACGGTCGCCGCCCGGCTCGACCCGGACTCGTACCTGGCCCTGGCCCGGGCCGCGTACGCGGAGATGGCGCTCGCCGGGATCACCTGCGTCGGCGAGTTCCACTACCTGCACCACGGCCCGGACGGCACCCCGTACGCCGACCCGAACGCGATGTCGGCGGCGCTGGTGGAGGCCGCCGCGCACGCCGGCATCCGGATCACGCTGCTGGACACCGCGTACCTGACCGCCGGGGTGGACGGCGCGCCGCTGGCCGGGCCGCAGCGGCGGTTCGGCGACGGGGACGCGCTGCGCTGGGCGGAGCGGGTCAGCGCGTTCACCCCGGGCGACGACCACGCCCGGGTGGGCGCGGCGATCCACTCGGTGCGGGCGGTGCCGGCGGAGCAGCTCGCCACGGTGGCCGGCTGGGCGGACCGCCAGGGCCGGCCGCTGCACGTGCACCTCTCCGAGCAGCCGGCCGAGAACGACGCCTGCCGGGCCGTGCACGGCTGCACCCCGACCCGGCTGCTGGCCGACCACGGGGTGCTCGGCCGGCACACCACGGCCGTGCACGCCACCCACCCGACCAGCGCCGACCTCACCCTGCTCGGGGACAGCCGGACCGGGATCTGCCTCTGCCCCACCACCGAGCGGGACCTGGCCGACGGGATCGGGCCGGCCCGCCGGATGGCCGAGGCGGGCAGCCCGCTCAGCCTGGGCAGCGACAGCCACGCCGTGGTGGACCTGTTCGAGGAGGCGCGCGCGGTGGAGCTGGACGAACGGCTGCGCACCCGCCGGCGGGGGCATTTCACCACCGCCGAGCTGGTCACCGCCGCCACCGCCGCCGGGCACGCCGCCCTCGGCTGGGGGGACGCCGGCCGGCTGTCGGTCGGCGACCGGGCCGACCTGGTCACGGTACGGCTGGACAGCGCCCGGACGGCCGGGGTGCCGCCGGTCGGCGCGTTCTTCGCGGCCACCGCCGCCGACGTCACGCACGTGGTGGTCGACGGGCGGACCGTGGTCGCCGACGGCCGGCACCTGACCGTCGACGTGCCCACCGAGCTGCGCGCCGCCATCAAGGAGGTGACCCGATCGTGAGCGCGAGGAGTGAGCCGGGTTTGCGAGCCCCGCAGTCGCGAGCGGAAGGCGGCACCGCATGAGCAGCCTGCTGGTGGACAACATCGGGGAGCTGGTCACCAACTCCTACGGGTCGGGCGAGGGCGGCCCGCTGGGCATCCGGCGCGACGCGGCGCTGCTGGTCGAGGACGGCGTGGTGGCCTGGGTCGGCCCGGCCCGGGACGCCCCGGCCGCCGACCGGCGGATCGACGCCGCGGGGGCGGCCGTGCTGCCCGGCTTCGTGGACAGCCACGCCCACCTGGTCTTCGCCGGGGACCGGGCCGCCGAGTTCGCCGCCCGGATGGCCGGCGAGCCGTACACCGGGGGTGGCATCCGGACCACCGTGGGCGCCACCCGCGCCGCCAGCGACGAGCAGCTGCGGGCCACCGTCCGCCGGCTGCGCGCCGAGGCGATGCGGCAGGGCACCACCACCATCGAGATCAAGAGCGGGTACGGGCTGACGGTCGCCGACGAGGCTCGCTCGCTGCGGATCGCCGCCGAGTTCACCGAGGACACCACGTTCCTCGGCGCGCACGTCGTGCCCGCCGAGTACGCCGACCGCCCCGACGACTACGTCGGCATGGTCTGCGGCCCGATGCTGGCCGCCGCCGCCCCGTACGCCCGCTGGATCGACGTGTTCTGCGAGCGGGGCGCCTTCGACGTGGACCACGCCCGGGCGATCCTCGCCTGCGGGCAGGCGGTCGGGCTGGGCGTGCGGGTGCACGCCAACCAGCTCGGCCCCGGGCCGGGCGTGCAGCTCGGGGTGGAGCTGGGCGCGGCCAGCGTCGACCACTGCACCCACCTGTCCGACGCCGACATCGACGCGCTCGCCGCCGCGGAGACCGTCGCGGCCCTGCTGCCCGGCGCGGAGTTCTCCACCCGGTCGCCGTACCCGGACGCCCGCCGGCTGCTCGACGCGGGAGTCACCGTGGCCCTCGCCACCGACTGCAACCCCGGGTCGTCGTACACCTCGTCGATGCCGTTCTGCATCGCCCTCGCCGTACGCGAGATGCGGATGACCCCGGCGGAGGCGGTGTGGGCGGCGACCGCCGGCGGGGCGGCGGCGCTGCGCCGCACCGACGTCGGACGACTGGCGCCCGGCACCCGGGCCGACCTCATGATCCTCGACGCCCCTTCCCACCTGCACCTGGCCTACCGGCCCGGTGTGCCCTTGATCCGCCAGGTTCTGCACAACGGAGTGCCCCAATGACCGTGACCATTCAGCCCACCGGAATCTCGCCCGCCGACGTGCTCGCGGTCGCGCGCGGCACCGCCAAGATCGTGCTCGATCCGGCCGCAGTGGAGGCGATGACCGCCAGCCGGTCCATCGTGGACGGCATCGAGGCCGCCGGCCGGCCCGTCTACGGCGTCTCCACCGGCTTCGGGGCCCTGGCGAACACCTTCGTCGCGCCCGAGCGGCGGGCCGAGCTGCAGCACGCGCTGATCCGCTCGCACGCCGCCGGGGTGGGCGCCCCGATGCCCCGCGAGGTGGTCCGGGCGATGATGCTGCTGCGGGTACGCTCGCTCGCCCTCGGTCGTTCCGGGGTCCGGCCGCTGGTCGCCGAGGCCCTGATCGACCTGCTCAACCACGAGGTCACCCCGTGGGTGCCGGAGCACGGCTCGCTCGGCGCCTCCGGCGACCTGGCGCCGCTGGCGCACTGCGCGCTGGTGCTGCTCGGGGAGGGCTGGGTGCTCGGCCCGGCCGGTGAGCGGATCCCCGGCGGCGAGGCGCTGCGCCGGGTCGGGCTGGCGCCGATCGAGCTGGCCGCCAAGGAGGGGCTGGCGCTGATCAACGGCACCGACGGCATGCTCGGCATGCTGCTGCTGGCCATCCACGACGCCCGGCACCTGTTCGCCATGGCCGACGTGACCGCCGCCCTGGCGATCGAGGCGATGCTCGGCTCGGAACGGCCGTTCCTGCCCGAACTGCACGCGATCCGGCCACACCCCGGCCAGACGGCCTCGGCGGCGAACATCCACAAGCTGCTGCAGGACTCGGCGGTGATGGACTCACACCGCCACGACCTGGCGCACGCGGTGCAGGACGCGTACTCGATGCGCTGCGCGCCCCAGGTGGCCGGCGCGGCCCGGGACACCCTCGACTTCGTCGAGACGGTGGCCGGGCGGGAGCTGCGGTCCGTGGTGGACAACCCGGTGGTGCTGCCGGACGGTCGGGTCGAGTCGACCGGCAACTTCCACGGTGCGCCGCTCGGCTTCGCCGCCGACTACCTGGCCATCGCCGCCGCCGAGGTGGGCGCCATCGCGGAACGCCGGGTGGACCGGCTGCTCGACGTCACCCGCTCCCGGGACCTGCCCGCGTTCCTGTCCCCCGACGCCGGGGTCAACTCCGGGCTGATGATCGCCCAGTACACGGCGGCCGGAATCGTCGCGGAGAACCGGCGGCTGGCCGCGCCCGCCTCGGTGGACTCGCTGCCCACCAGCGGGATGCAGGAGGACCACGTCTCGATGGGCTGGGCGGCGACCAAGAAGCTCCGGACGGTGCTGGACAACCTGAACAGCATCCTCGCGGTGGAGCTGCTGGCCGCCGTACGCGGGCTCCAGCTGCGGGCCCCGCTGGCCCCGTCGCCGGCCGGGCGGGCCGCCCTCGCCGCCCTCGCCGACACGATGGGCGAGCCGGGGCCGGACGTGTTCCTCGCCCCGCTGATGGAGGCCGCCCGGGAGGTGCTGCGCGGGCCCGAGCTGCGGGCGGCGATCGAACGGGAGGTCGGCCCACTCGGCTGACCGGCGGCGATGTCGGTCCCGACTGTTAGCGTTCGACGCCGTGACCGACGACCCCGCCGTGACCACCCCGGTCCCCGCCGACGCCGACGCCCCGGACGAGCGCCGCACCCACACCGAGCTGCGGGCCTTCGTACGTCGGCAGGTGGCGCTGGCCGAGCTGCCGGCCGCGGCCATTGTCGCCGAGGCGGTGGAGTACCTGCACGGCCGGGCCGAGCCGGGCCGGCTCGCCGAGCTGGCCTGGCCGGTGGTGGCCGAGGAGTTGAGCGCGCACCTGGCCGAGCAGGAGAGCTGGCCGGAGGTGACCGACAGCAACCGACTCACCGCCGCCTTCCGCGCGCTCAACGCGGCCGGTGTGATCGCCCGGGAGAACTTCACCTGCTGCCAGAACTGCGGTCTGGGCGAGATCGGGGCGGAGGCGCCGCGCGGGGTGGAGCCGCGCGGCTACGCGTTCTACCACCGGCAGGACGCCGAGCGCGGCGTCGAAGGGGCCGGAGTGGACATCGCGTACGGGCTGTTCGAGCAGCCGCCGACCGCAGAGATCGGCGCGGAGGTGGCGGCGGCGCTGCGGGCCGAGGGGCTGACCGTGGACTGGGACGGCGACGCCGGCACCCGGATCAGGGTGCCGATGACCTGGCGCCGCCGCCGGGCCGGCCGGCTCGCCGCCGTACCGGCGACCGTGGACGATGACGCCGAGGTCGACGTGGAGCTGCTCGGGGACTGGACCGGGGTGCACGCCCCGGCGGCGGGGCCGACCCCCGCGGGCCGGCTCACCACCCTGCACCTGCCCTGGCTGCCGGCCGCCGTCCGGATCCGCCTGACCTGTGCGGGCCGCTCGATGGAGGTGCGCCGGGAGGGCGACGCGCTGGTGGGGGTGTACGCCGAGCCGGGCGGGCCGGAGCTGACCGTGGGCCGGCACGACGGGCTGGAACTGGTCCGTCGGCTGCGCGGCCTGCCGCCGACCGGGGTGCCCGCGCCTGCCCCGGTCGGCTTCCTGGAGGTCACCGCCGACCACCCGCTCGGTGCCGACCGGAGCGTGCCGATGGATCTGGCCGAGGCGCTGGTGCTGGTGCGGGCCATGCGGCCGCTGAGCTACGACTACCTGACCTGTTTCGGTCGTTCCGGTGGCTGTGTGCAGACCACCTGGCAGCCCGGCGGCCTGTGGGTGGAGGAGCTGGACACCGAGGCCGCCGTCTCGGTGGGCCGGTACGCCACCCTCACCGAGGTGGAGCGGATGCTCACCGTGCTGGCCGTCGAGGACCGGGTGGCCGTGCGGGAACTGGGCGACCTCACCACGCTGCGCCACCGCTGACCGACGGCGGTGATCAGGGCGATCGCGCCGGGAGCCGCGGGGTGGTCAGACGGCCGGCGGGAGCACCTTGGCGGCCAGCTTCGCCAGCTCGCGCAGCGCCTTGCCGCGATGGCTGACCGCGTCCTTCTCCTCCGGGGTCAGCTCCGCGTTGGTGCGCTCCTGGCCGTCCCCGAGGAAGATCGGGTCGTACCCGAAGCCGCCGTCGCCGCGCGGCGCGCGCAGCAGCCGGCCGGCCTGGCGGCCGTCGACCAGGTGCTCCTTGCCGCCGGGCAGCACCAGCGCCACGGTGCAGACGAAGGAGGCGGCCCGGTGCTCGTCGGGCAGGTCGGCGATCTGGTCCAGCACGAGCTGCAGGTTGGCCTGGTCGTCGCCGTGCCGGCCGGACCAGCGGGCGCTGAACACCCCCGGCATGCCGTTGAGCGCGTCCACGGCCAGGCCGGAGTCGTCGGCGATGGTCGGCAGGCCGGTGCGCCGGCAGCCCTCCCGGGCCTTGATCAGCGCGTTCTCGCCGAAGGTCAGGCCGGTCTCCGGCAGCTCCGGGTACGCCTCGACGTCGTCGAGGCCGAGCAGGGCGATCCGGTGGGCGCCGAGCGCGCCGTCGAGGATCCGCTGCAGCTCGACGAGCTTCTTGCGGTTACGGGTGGCCAGGAGCACCTTGTTCATGAAAGCGCCTTCCGCTGCGCGTCGGCCAGTTCCAGGCAGCCCATCACGCCCAGGTCCAGCAGGGCGTCGAGCTGCTCGCGGGCGAAGACCCCGGCCTCACCCGTCCCCTGCACCTCGACGAAGTCGCCGGTGCCGGTGCAGACCACGTTCATGTCGACCTCGGCGGCCACGTCCTCGGCGTAGCAGAGGTCCAGCCGCGGCTCGCCCTCGACGATGCCGACGCTGACCGCGGCCACCGAGCGGTGCATCACCTTCTCGACCTTGCCGACGAGGGCCTTGCGCTCGGCCAGCCAGGTCACCGCGTCGTGCAGCGCCACGTACGCGCCGGTGATCGCCGCGGTCCGGGTGCCGCCGTCGGCCTGGAGCACGTCACAGTCGAGCACGATGGAGTTCTCGCCGAGGGCCTTCAGGTCGACACAGGCGCGCAGGCTGCGGCCGATCAGCCGGGAGATCTCGTGGGTCCGCCCGCCGACCCTGCCCTTCACGCTCTCCCGGTCCGAGCGGGTGTTCGTGGCCCGGGGCAGCATCGCGTACTCGGCGGTGACCCAGCCGAGCCCGGAGCCCTTGCGCCAGCGGGGCACCCCCTCGGTCACGCTCGCCGTGCACAGCACCCGGGTCGCCCCGAACTCGACGAGGACCGAGCCCTCCGGGTGCGTGCTCCAGCCCCGGGTCAGGGTCACCGGTCGGAGTTGGTCGGGCTGCCGCCCGTCAGGTCGCGCCATGACTGCACCCTATGCGGTGCGGTGATCGAACCGTTGCCGGGTGGCCCGTACCGGCGCGCTGACCCCACCGATGTCGGGAGCGAGTGCTCCGCCGTCGCCCGGTCAGACGTCGTAGCAGGCGCCGGCGCGGACCACTTCCACCGGCCCGCTGTACGCCCCGGACGCCGCCTCGACGGTGTGCGCCTCGCTGCCCCATGCCGCGACCAGGTGGGTGAGCAGCAGCTTGGCCACCCCCGCCTTGGTCGCCGCCTCGCCGGCCTCCCGGCCGGTCAGGTGCAGGTCCGGCGGGTTCTCCACACCGTCGAGGTAGCTGGCCTCGCAGAGGAACAGGTCGGCCGACTGGGCCAGGCGCAGCAGCGCCTCGCACGGCGCGGTGTCCGACGAGTAGCAGAAGACCCGGCCGTCGTGCTCCAGCCGCACCCCGTACGTCTCGACCGGGTGGTTCATCCGGTCGACGGTGACGGTGAACGGGCCGATCGGGAACGTGCCCGGCTGCAGGCCGTAGAACTGGTAGACGTCCTCGACCGTGCCGTCGTCCTGCCCGTAGGCGGTGGCCAGCCGGTCCGGCGCGCCGGACGGCGCGTACATCGGCAACGGCGGGTACGGGCCGTCCGGGGCGTACCGGCGCACCACCACGTACGACACCGCGTCGAGCATGTGGTCGCAGTGCAGGTGGGTGAGGAGGATGGCGTCGGGGGCGTGCAGCCCGGCGTAGCGCTGGAGCGTGGAGAGCGCTCCCGAGCCGAAGTCGATCAGGAGCCGGAAGCCCTCCGCCTCCATCAGGTATGCGGAGCAGGGAGACTCGGGGCCGGGGAAGCTGCCGGCGCAGCCGAGGACGGTCAGTCGCATCCGGTCGCCTCGATGTCACGGTTGGTAGCCGACGCGCCGGCAGTCGCCCCGCCGATGATCTCTATCGACGCGTACGCCACGCTGCGCAGCCTACGCGCCGGCCCGGTCGGCAAGAATCATCTGGCGGAAGTTGTCATCAACGTGACACCCGTACGCGTCCCGTTCCGGGGCAGGAAGGGGCCGGCCGACGGGTGCCGCCGGCCGACCCGATTCGCGGGCCGTCAGGCCCAGAGCTGCCCCTCCAGGGCCCCCTCGGCGTCGGCGAGGGTGCCGCCGTACGCCCCGGTCGAGAGGTACTTCCAGCCACCGTCGGCGACCACGAAGGCGACGTCGGCCCCGCGGCCGTCGCGGACCGCCTCGTGCGCCACCGCCAGGGCGGCGTGCAGGATCGCCCCGGTGGAGAAGCCGGCGAAGATCCCCTCCACCTCGACGAGCTGCCGGGTACGCAGCACCGCGTCGCGGGTGCCCACCGAGAAGCGCCGGGAGAGGACCCCGGCGTCGTAGAGCTCGGGAACGTAGCCCTCGTCGATGTTGCGCAGGCCGTAGACCAGCTCGCCGTAGCGGGGCTCGGCGGCGACGATCTGGATGCCCTCGACCTTCTCCCGCAGGTAGCGCCCGGTGCCCATGAGGGTGCCGGTGGTGCCGAGGCCCGCCACGAAGTGGGTGATCGTGGGCAGGTCCTGCAGCAGCTCCGGCCCGGTCGTCTCGTAGTGCGCCCGGGCGTTCGCCTCGTTGCCGTACTGGTAGAGCATCACCCAGTCGGGGTGCTCGGCCGCGATCTGCTTCGCGGTCGCCACGGCCTGGTTCGAGCCGCCGGCGGCCGGCGAAAAGATGATCTCGGCGCCGTACATCCGCAGCAGCTGGACCCGCTCCGTGGAGACGTTCTCCGGCATCACGCAGACCAGCCGGTAGCCGCGCAGCTTGGCCACCATGGCCAGGGAGATGCCGGTGTTGCCGCTGGTCGGCTCCAGGATCGTGTCACCCTGCCGGAGCCGGCCGGCCGCCTCGGCCGCCCGGACCATGTGGAGGGCCGCCCGGTCCTTGATGCTGCCGGTCGGATTCCGATCCTCCAGCTTGGCCCAGAGTCGCACCGGCGGCGCCCCGTCGGGCACCGTCGGCGAGAGCCGGGGCAGCCCGACCAGGGGCGTGCCCCCACACGCGTCGAGCAGGCTGTCGTAGCGTGCCATGACGAGCGTCCTCAGCGGACGGTCGCGGCACCCGCGACGGCGCTGTGCCGCGCGGTCGCCGCGGCGGCGGCGCTGTGCTGCGCGATCGCGGCTGCCGCGGCGAAGCCGAACGCGCCGCCGGCCACGGCGGGCAGGATGGTGACGCTGTCGCCGTCGTTGAGCTTGGCGTCGAGTGCGCCGAGGAAGCGGACGTCCTCGTCGTTGACGTAGACGTTGACGAACCGGTGCAGCGCGCCGGCGTCGGTGACCAGCCGGGCCTTCAGGCCGGCGTGCCGCGAGTCCAGGTCGGCGAGCAGGTCGGCCAGCGTGTCGCCGGAGCCCTCGACGACCTTGGCGCCGCCGGTGTAGCTACGCAGGATGGTGGGAATGCGAACCTCGATGGCCATGTCTGTGCTCCTTGTTCGGGTCGTGCCAGGTGACGGGTAGCGGGATGGTGTGCCGGCGCTGGAAAGATCAGCGGCCGGAACACTCGTAGTCGACCGTCGCCGGGCTCTGCCCGAACATGTAGGACTGGACGGCGTGCGGGTCCACGGCGGCAGCCACGATCCGGACCGGCTCCTCGGTGACCACGCCGTCGACGATGCGGAAGGAGCGGATCTCCTCCGTGTCGGGCTCGCGGGTCGAGACGAGCAGGTAGTGCGCTCCCGGCTCACCGGCGAAGGCGACGTCCGTCCGGGACGGATGGGCCTCGGTCGCGGTGTGCGAATGGTAGATGACGATCGGCTCCTCGTCGCGGTCGTCCATCTCCCGCCACACCCGCAGCTGCTCCATCGAGTCGAACTCGTAGAACGTCATCGAGCGGGCGGCGTTGTCCATCGGGATGTGCCGGGTCGGGGTGTCGCTGCCGACGGGACCGGCGACCACGCCGCACGCCTCGTCCGGGTGATCCCGACGAGCATGGGCCACGATCGCGTCGATGATCGACCGGTCGATGCTCAGCACGCCGACCAGCCTAGCGCCTGCCGGTTGCGGGCGGCGAGGTGGCAGCCGTCACCACTCAGTCGATCAGGGCGTTGAGCAGGGATTCCTGGAGGTAACCCAGGTAGGCGTATACCGACAGTTGGAACACCCGCGACGAGGTGGGGTCCACGGCGACCGCCTCGTCGATCTCCTCCCCCACGTCGGTGCCGTCCTTGATCTCCAGCCGGACCCCCATCGCCAGTCGGGCGTCGTTGAGCGCGCGCAGCCACGCCTCGGCCGCCTCGGCGTCGAGGCGCACCTCGCCGCCGACGTCGCCGTCGGGCAGCGCGGCGAGGATCGCCCCGGCCTGGTCGATCTTGGCGGTCTTGAGGTCCCCCTCCGTGTAGCGGCGGAACTCGGCGGTGCCGGCCGTATCCCCCGGGTAGACCTCGGGGAAGAGCCGGCCGACCACCGGATCGCCGTGGTCGAAGCCGTCGGTGAGCAGGCCGACCACCTCGGAGGCCACCTTGCGCAGCACCCGCACCTCGTCCACGGCGAAGGTGGCCACGTAGCGGTCGCCGTAGCGACGAAACATACTCACGACTTGTCCACCGTCGCCCAGAGCCCGTACGCGTGCAACTGCGACGCGTCGTGCTCCATCCGCTCGCGGGCGCCGCTGGAGACCACGGCCTTGCCCTTGTGGTGCACGTCCAGCATGAGCTGCTCGGCCTTCTCCCGGCTGTATCCGAAGAGCTTCTGGAACACCCAGGTCACGTACGTCATGAGGTTCACCGGATCGTCCCAGACGATCGTCACCCACGGCCGGTCGGAGACCGGCACCTCATCGGTGTCCGGCGTCTCGACCGGCGCAACCTGCGGAGCCGCCATGCCCCCCATCGTGCCACCAGATCCGGGCGACCGATGAATCGGAACGCCCGGCTGGCCCGGTTCACCCGCCCGCGCCGCGTACGGCGACCCGGGCGACCGGCCGGCGATGCCGGCCTCAGGCGAGCAGGATGCCGTGGTCGAGAGCATCGGTGAGCACCGCGTCCAGCGAGAGCCGCACCGCCTCGAAGCGCCGGGACACCTCGCGGGTCAACTCCAGCTCGACCTCGCGCAGCGCCCGCTGCGCCCAGGAACGCGCGCCGTTCGGGTCGTCGTTGCCGGGGGCGCGCCACTGCTGCCAGCAGCCGCCGGACAGGGCCACCCCGATCGGGGGCAGCGTCTCGTCGCGCGGCGCGCCGGGGAAGGCCGCCAGCGCGTCGAGAGCTCCGCTGCCGGCCAGCCCGGCGACCCCGGCCGTGCTGGTGACCAGGAGCACCTTGTCCAGCTCCCGGCCGGCCGGCTGGTCGGCGAGGCCCCAGCGCACGGCGTGGACGACCCGGCGACGGACCCCCTCCGCCAGCGGCGCCCCGAAGATCCGCGCGGTCGCGTCGTCGACGATGCCCCGGATCGCCTCGTCGCACTGCGCGGTGGCGAGCAGCGACAGCGCCTCCATCTCCTGGTCCAGCAGCTGCGGCAGGCCGACGCAGCCGACCCCGAAGACGACCTCCTGCACCACCCGGAGGTGGACGTTGGCCAGCTCGAGCGCGATGTGCTGGCGGATCCGCTGGGCGCAGGTGCGGGCCTGGCGGTCCAGCCGCTCGGCGAGGTCACCGGGGTCGAGCCCCGGCACGACGCCCACCCGGGCGTGCGCGCCGGGCGGCTCCGGCGGATGGGCGCTGGCCCGTCGCAGCCCCTCGTCCGCCGCCCAGCCGACCAGGGCGCGGCGCAGGGCCGCCTGGTCGGCCTGCCGCACCGGGTACCAGCGGGCCGCGGCGAGGTCGGGCACCGCGGACAGCAGGGTGGCGCGGTGCGCCGCGACGGAGACCTGCACCGGGTCGACCGGCCGGGCCGCGGCGCGCGCTGCCGGCGGACCGGCCGACGGGACGGACGCCCCCGTGCCGTCCGTCGTCGTCGCCCAGCCGGCGACCCCCGGGGTGACCGCGAAGACCACCTCGACCCGGGCGCGGGCCACCTCAGCCAGCAGGTGCAGCTCGGCGGCGGTGAACGCCTGGTCGGCGGAGATCACGAAGAGCAGGGCGCCGGCCCGGCCCACCGCGTCGAGCAGCACCCGGGCGGCGGCGACGCCGAGCGAGCCGGTGTCCGGCGCGTCGAGCAGCGCGAAGTGCCGCAGCAGCGGGTCCGGCAGGCTCAGCTCCACCCGACGGGGCGGGCGGGCGAGCGCCGGGCCGGCGGCGAGCGGATCCGCGCCGTACGAGTGCGGCTGGCGGTAGCCCGGCACGTACGCGGCGCGGGTCGGCGCCTTGGCGTGGTTGACGAGCAGGTAGCTGCCGGCGGGCACGGCCAGCATCCCGGCCTCCACCCCGAGCAGGCCGGCGAGCAGCTCGCGGCGGCCGGCCCCGGCCGGGCCCGCGACGACGACGGCCAGCGGGTCGTCGGGGCCGGGATCGGCAGCCCCGAGCCGGGCGGGCAACGGCGCGCAGCGTGACGCGGCCGGCCCACTCGGACCGGGCCCGCCGACCGAGTGGAGAGGACCCGGCTTCATCAGGAGACCTCCCGTTGGGCGACCGGATTGCGGGCCGGCCGCATGGAAGACATCCGGCCGGGGCGACCGGATGTCGGAAGGGTACGAGTGTCGGACACCCGACACCGAACACTCCGGCTACTCACGGGTGATGAACAGATTACTCAATTTCGCTGCGTGACGGTCCGCACGCGGACGGATTACCGTCGATATGCTGCACCGATGAGTCGGTGGGACTTCGTCGGCCGGGCGGATGAACTCAACCGTCTGTTGTCGGCGGTCGGCGGCCCCGAGTGCCGCGGGCTGCTCTTCAGCGGCAGTGCCGGGGTCGGCAAGAGCCGCCTGCTGCGCGAGGGGCTGGCGCGCCTCCCCACCGACCGGTACGCGATCTGGTCCGTCGCCGCCAGCGCCACCACGGCGGCGCTGCCCTTCGGCGGGCTGGTCCAGGTGCTTCCCGCCGAGCAGCCGCAGGGGCTCTCCCCCGCCGGGATCCTCCGCTGGGCCGTGGACGTGCTCCAGGAACAGGCCGCCGGCCGGGCGATCGTGCTCGCGATCGACGACGTGCACCTGCTCGACCCGCCCTCGGCGGCGCTGGTCCACCTGATCGCCCGCGCCGAGAACGCGACCGTGATCGGGACGCTGCGCGACGGGGAGCAGATTCCCCTGCCGATCCGCGCCCTGTGGACCGACGACCTGGTCGACCTGGTCGAGCTCGGCCCGCTCGGCCCGACCGAGACCACCGGGCTGCTCGCCGCGATCCTGGGCGGACCGGTCGACGCGAAGTCGTCGCAGCGGCTGTTCCGGCTCTCCGCGGGCAACCCGCTGCTGCTGCGCGAGTTGGTGCTGGCCGCCTCCGGCGGCGGCGAGCTGAGCCGCACGTACGGGATCTGGAAGTGGACCGGCCGGCTGGAGCTGGCACCCAGTCTCACCGATTTGATCGACACCCGGATCGGCCAGCTCACCCCGGGCGTGCGGTCGGTGGTCGAGCTGGTCGCCTTCGGCGAGCCGCTCGGCCTGCAACTGCTGGAGAAGGCGGTCGACCCGGGCGACGTGGAACTCGCCGAGGAGCGCGGCCTGATCACCCTGGTCCACGACGACCGGCGGCTGAACGTCCGGCTGGCCCACCCGCTCTACGGCGAGGTGATCCGCCGGCACTGCCCGGTCAGCCGCACCCGGCGGCTGCAGGCCACCCTGGCGGGGCTGCTGGAGCAGGTCGGCACGCGCCGCCGGGACGACCTGCTACGGGTCGCGGTGTGGCGGCTCGACTCGGGCACGGCACAGGATGCGGCCCTGCTGCTCGGCGCCGCCGCCCAGGCCTTCGGCCGGTACGACGTGCCGCTGGCGACCCGGCTGGCCCGGGCGGCGCTGGACGCCGACGGCGGTTCCGACGCGGCGGAGCTGCTCGCCACCATCCTGATGTTCGCCGACCGGCCGGAAGAGGCGATCCAGGTGCTCGACTCGGTCGCCGAGGCGGTCCACGACTCCCGGCGGCGCAGCCGCTGGCTGACGGTCCGCGGCATGGTCAGCTACTGGGGGCTCAGCCGGGAGTCCACGGTCGAGGAGATCGCCGAGCGCGGCGACGAGCTGACCGACTCGGCCGACCAGGCCCGCGTCCGCGCCTTCGAGGCGATCATGCGGCTGCACCGGTTGGAGACCGGCAGCGCGCTGCGGCTCGCCCAGGCGGTGCTGGACCGGCCGGCCTCGCCGACGGCCGCGCGGGAGCTGGCCCGGTGCACGATCGCCCACCTGCAGGCCGCGCAGGGGCACTACCGGCGCAGCGCCACCGCGATCGCCCGGGTGCAGGCCGAGGCGGCGCGTTGGCGGGACGACATGCCGTACCTCCAGCTCGCGATGGAGCTGGCCCGGGGTACCCGGCTGACGCTCTCCGGCGATCTGGCCGGCATCGACGCGATCGTGGCCGACGAGTTCGCCGACCTGGCCGGCGCGGGGGACTTCCGGCTCGGCACCGGCTACCTGGCCATCCTGCAGGCGTACGCGGCGCGGCTGCGCGGGCGCGGCGACGAGGCGCTCAAGATCAGCCTCGACGCCTGCGCGGTGCTCGCCACCAGCCGGGTCTACGCCGGGCTGGCGCACGCCGAGCGGGCCCAGGCGGCGGCCCTGCGCGGCGACGCGGCACACGCCGCGGAGGCGATGGCCGAGGCGGACCGCACGCACGCGCCGGGCATGGCCGTGCTGTACCCGTGGCTGGAGCAGGCCCGGGGCGCCGCGCACGCCGCCGCCGGTGACGTGCCGACGGCCGCCAAGCAGCTCTGCGCGCTGGCCGACCGGCTGCGCGAGGACGGCCTCGCCGGCCACGAGCTGCTGGTCCTGCTCGACCTGGTCCGGCTGGGCCGGGCCACCGCCCCGGTCGGGCCGACCTGCACGGACGGCGGGCGGCGCACGGTGGCGCAGCGGCTCGCCGAGCTCTCCGAGCGGGTCGACGGGATGCTGCCGCCGCTGGTCGCCCGGTACGCTCGCGCCGCGGTCGAGGGCTCCCCCACCGAACTGCTCGCCGTCGCCGACGGATTCGCCGCCCGGGAGCTGACGGTGTACGCCGCCGAGGCGACCGCGATGGCCCTGCACGGGATGCGGGGCGGCCGGGCCGCCGCGACCGGCCCGGCGCGGGAACGACTGGCCGCCCTGCTCCGCGGCTGCGGGCAGGTGGACACGCCGGCGCTGCGGCTGCTCCGGCCGACGCTGAGCGAACGCGAGTGGGAGATCGCCCGGCTCGCCGCCGACGGGGAGACCAGCCGGGCCATCGCCGAGCGGCTCTACCTGTCCACGCGCACCGTGGAGAACCACCTCCAGCGGGTCTACAGCAAGCTCGGGGTGACCGGCCGGACCGAGCTGCGGGCGGCGCTGTGGTCGCTGCCGGGCCAGGAGGGCACGGATCCGGCCTGAACTCTAGGCTGGAGCCGTGATCGCCCTTCGCCCCGCGCTGCTGACCGACCACTACGAGCTGACCATGGTCAGCGCCGCCCTGCGGGACGGCACCGCCGACCGCCGCTGCGTCTTCGAGGTGTTCACCCGGCGGCTGCCGGCGGGCCGGCGGTACGGCGTGGTGGCGGGGACCGGCCGGCTGATCGAGCTGATCCGCGACTTCCGGTTCGACGCCGAGGAGGTCGACTTCCTGCGCCGCACCGGGGTGGTGGACGACCGGGCCGCCGAGTGGCTGGCCAACTACCGGTTCACCGGCGACGTCGACGGGTACGCCGAGGGCGAGCTCTTCTTCCCCAACTCCCCGATCCTCACCGTCTCCGGCGGCTTCGCCGAGTGCGTGGTGCTGGAGACGCTGGTGCTGTCGGTGCTCAACCACGACTGCGCGGTCGCCGCGGCGGCCGCCCGGATGGTCACCGCCGCCCGGGGCCGGACGCTGATCGAGATGGGCTCCCGGCGGGCGCACGAGGAGGCGGCGGTGGCCGCGGCCCGGGCGGCGTACCTGGCCGGCTTCCGGTTCACCTCCAATCTGGCCGCCGGCCAGCGGTACGGCATCCCGACCGCCGGCACCGCCGCGCACGCCTTCACCCTGCTGCACGACGACGAGCAGGCGGCGTTCGCGTCGCAGGTCGCCACGCTGGGCAAGGACACCACGCTGCTGGTCGACACGTACGACATCACCGAGGGCATCCGCAACGCGATCGCGGTGGCCGGGCCGGAGCTGCGGGCGGTCCGGATCGACTCGGGTGACCTGGCGGTGATCGCCCAGCAGTGCCGGGAGCTGCTCGACTCGCTCGGCGCCACCGAGACCAAGATCATTGTCTCGGGCGACCTCGACGAGTACGCGATCGCGGCGCTCGCCGCCGAGCCGGTCGACATGTACGGCGCCGGCACCGCCGTGGTGACCGGCTCCGGCGCGCCGACCGCCGGCCTGGTCTACAAGCTGGTCGAGGTCGACGGGCGGGCGGTGGTCAAGCGCTCGGAGCAGAAGGCCACCATCGGCGGCCGGAAGGTCGCCGTGCGCCGGCACAAGCCGAGCGGCACCGCCACCGAGGAGGTCGTCGTGCCGCAGGGGGTGCCCGACCGGCAGCCGAACGACCGGCTGCTCCAGCGCTCCTTCATCGTCGACGGCGAGCCGGTCGCGCGGCCCACCCTCGACGAGTCGCGGGAGCACCTGCGGCAGTGCCTGATCTCCATCCCGTGGGAGGGCCTGAAGCTCTCCGGCGGCGACCCGGCCGTTCCGGTGACCGTCGAACCCGCGAACTGAGGAGGACCACCGACGTGACAAACGCGTTGATCATCGTGGACGTGCAGAACGACTTCTGCGAGGGCGGCTCCCTCGCGGTGGCCGGCGGCGCGGGCGTGGCGGCCGGCATCTCCCGGCTGCTCGCCGCCGAGCCGGGCCGGTGGGACCGGGTGGTGGCGACGAAGGACTACCACGTCGACCCGGGTGCCCACTTCGGCGATCCGCCGGACTTCGTCGACTCCTGGCCACGGCACTGCGTGGTCGGCACCCCGGGGTCCGAGTTCCACCCCGACCTGGCGACGGACCGGATCGAGGCGATCTTCCACAAGGGCGAGCACGCGGCCGCGTACTCGGGGTTCGAGGGGCACGCGCAGGACGGCGAGTGCCTGGCCGACTGGCTGCGCCGGCACGACGTCGACCGGGTGGACGTGGTCGGGATCGCGACCGACCACTGCGTGCGGGCGACCGCCCTGGACTCCGCCCGGGAGGGCTTCCGGACGACCGTGCTGCTGGACCTCACCGCCGCGGTCGCGCCGCAGACGCTGGACGTGGCGCTGCGGGCGATGGACGGCGCCGGAGTCGCCCTGGTCGGCAAGCCTGTGATCAGGGCCGCTTGATCGGGTAATCGCTTGCGACTGTCGTACCCCGGCCTGAGTATTGCCGCCGGAGGTACGGACCGTCGTGAACTTGAAGCCTTACCGGCAGGCGCTCGCCCTGCCCGGTCTCCGGTCGCTGCTGCTGGTGTCGGTGCTGGCCCGCATCCCACTCACCGCGACCGGGGTGACGCTCACCTTCCACGTCGTCCTCGACCTCGGCCGGGGGTACGGCGCGGCCGGGCTGGTCGGCGCCGCGTCGACCATCGGCGCCGCGCTCGGCTCCCCACTGCTCGGGCGGCTGGTCGACCGGCGCGGGCTGCGCCCGGTGCTCCTGCTGACCACGATCGCCGAGGGGGTCTTCTGGGCCGCCGCGCCGGAGCTGTCGTACCCGGTGCTGCTGCCGGCCGCGTTCCTGGCCGGGCTGCTCGCCCTGCCGGTCTTCTCGGTGGTCCGGCAGTCGGTCGCCGCGCTGGTGCCGGCCGAACGGCGCCGCCCGGCGTACGCGCTGGACTCGATGTCGGTGGAGCTGTCGTTCATGGTCGGCCCGGCGCTGGCCGTGGCGCTGGCGACCACCGTCTCCCCGCGCCTCACCATGTGGGCGGTCGGCGCCGGGATCGTCGCCTCCGGAATCTGCTTCTGGCTGCTCAACCCGCCCACCCGGAGCGCCGGCGAGCCGGTTGGCGCGTACCGGAAGGTGCCCCGCCGCGAGTGGCTGACTCCCCGGCTGTTCGCCGTGCTGGCCGTGAGCCTGGCCGCCACCCTGGTGCTCGGCGGCACCGACGTGGCGGTGGTCGCGGTGCTGCGGGCCGGCGGCGAGGTGGGGTGGACCGGCGCGGTGCTGGCCGTGTGGGCGGTGGCGTCGCTGGTGGGCGGCTTCGCGTACGGGGCGGTCACCCGCTCCTTCTCCCCGCTGGCCCTGATGGCGGCGCTCAGCCTCACCACGATCCCGGTCGGGCTGGGCGGGGCGCACTGGTGGCTGCTCTGCCTGGCGCTGATCCCGGCCGGGGCGCTCTGCGCGCCGACCATCGCCTCGACCGCCGACGCGGTGAGCCGGCTCGCCCCGGCCGGCGTACGCGGTGAGGCGATGGGCCTGCACGGCTCGGCCGTCACGGTCGGCATCGCGCTCGGGGCGCCGCTCGCCGGCGCGGTGATCGACGCCTCGGCACCGCTGTGGGGCTTCGCGGTCACCGGCGCGATCGGCGCGCTGGTGGCCCTGGTCGTGCTCCCGATCGAGCTGCGCCAGCGGCGAACGGCGGCCGACGGTTGGGCGGGCTCGCCGGTGCCGACCGACGCGGCGGCCGGGCCGGCGGTAACAGCTTCGCCACGGTAGTCGCGAGCGGGATCGCGTGGGGAGGACGCGGCCAGCCACAATGGGAGCGCTTCCATCGCGTCCCCCGAGGAGTCCCCGTGAAGCTCGCCGCCCTACGCCTGGTTGCCGTCGCCCTGTCGATCGGGATGGCCGCCTGCAGCGCCGACCCGCCGGCGCCGGAGCCGACCGGGCTCAACGCGGGCGCGGCCTGCCCCGGGTGGGCCGGCAGCGGCCGGCAGATCGAGTTCGGCGCGGAGATCGAAGCCGAGCTGGGCGGGATCGTCCTCGGCTCCGGCAGCACCGGGGTGGTGCTGGCGCACATGGCCGGCGGCGACGTCTGCCAGTGGGCGTCCTTCGGGCAGAAGCTGACCGACCGGGGCTACCGGGTGCTCGCCTTCGACTTCGCCGGGTCCGGGGTTTCGCGCGGTCACGGGGTGCCGCTGAGCCGGCAGGTCGAGGCCGCGGCCGGCGCGTTACGGGCCGACGGTGCCAGCCGGATCGTGCTGGCCGGCGGATCGATGGGCGGTGCCGCGGTGCTCGCCGCCACGCCGGCCCTCAACCCACCGCCGGTGGCGGTCGTCGCCCTCTCGTCGCCGGTCGGCTACGGCGACGCGGACGCCGCCGCGGCAGCCCCCCAGATCACCGCCCCGGTCTTCTACGGCGCGGGTGAGCTGGAGGCGAGCTTCGCGGAGACGGCCCGGCAGCTCTACGCCACCACCCCGCAGACCACCCAGCGGCAGTTGGTGCTGGCGCCGACCAGCGCCCACGGGGTGAGCCTGCTCGACCCGGAGACCGGCGCCGTCGAGATCCGCGACCGGGTGACGAGGTTCCTCGACACCTACGCCCCGCCGGCCTGAGCTGGCGGGCCAGCACGCGGAAGGGCCCCCTCTCCGGCTGGAGAGAGGGCCCTTCCGCTGAGCGGTCAGCGCTGGTCGCGGTTGCCGGCGGTGTCCTCCACGTAGCTGGCACCACCGTTGGCCTCGCTGGTCAGCGGCTTGGCGCCGCCCTCCGGCGGGCCGGCCAGGCTCTGCACCCCGGCGGCCAGCTCGGGGAACTTGAGGTCGAACGCCGGCCGCTCGGAGCGGATCCGCGGCATCCGGTCGAAGTTCCGCAGCGGCGGCGGGGAGGTGGTGGCCCACTCCAGGGAGTTGCCGTAGCCCCACGGGTCGTCGACCTCGACCACCGGACCGGCCTTGTACGACTTCCAGCAGTTGTAGATGAACGGCAGGGTCGAGATACCGGTGATGAACGCGCCGATGGTGGAGATCATGTTCAGCGTGGTGAAGCCGTCGCCCGGCAGGTAGTCGACGTACCGCCGCGGCATGCCCTCGTTGCCCAGCCAGTGCTGCACCAGGAAGGTGGTGTGGAAACCGATCATGGTGAGCCAGAAGTGGATCTTGCCGAGTCGCTCGTCGAGCATCCGGCCGAACATCTTCGGGAACCAGAAGTAGATGCCGGCGAACACGGCGAACACGATCGTGCCGAAGAGCACGTAGTGGAAGTGCGCCACCACGAAGTACGAGTCGTGCAGGTGGAAGTCGAGCGGCGGGCTGGCGAGCAGCACACCGGTCAGACCACCGAAGAGGAACGTCACCAGGAAGCCGACCGAGAAGAGCATCGGCGACTCGAAGGTGATCTGGCCCCGCCACATGGTGCCGATCCAGTTGAAGAACTTCATCCCGGTCGGCACGGCGATCAGGTAGCTGAGGAAGCTGAAGAACGGCAGCAGCACCTGGCCGGTGGCGAACATGTGGTGCGCCCAGACGCTCATCGACAGGGCGGCGATGGCGATGGTCGCGGCGACCAGGCCCTTGTAACCGAAGATCGGCTTCCGGGAGAAGACCGGGATGATCTCGGAGATGATGCCGAAGAACGGCAGCGCGATGATGTAGACCTCGGGGTGCCCGAAGAACCAGAACAGGTGCTGGTACAGCATCGGGCCACCGGTGGCCGGGTCGTACACGTGGCTGCCGATCAGGCGGTCCGAAGCGACCGCCAGCAGCGCGGCGGCCAGCAGCGGGAAGACCAGGATCACCAGCAGGCTGGTGACCAGCATGTTCCAGGTGAAGATCGGCATCCGGAACATGGTCATGCCGGGGGCGCGCAGGGTCAGGATCGTGGTGATCAGGTTGACCGCGCCGAGGATGCTGCCCAGACCCGAGACGACCAGGCCGATCACCCACAGGTTCCCGCCGACGCCCGGCGAGTGCTCCGCGGTGCTCAGCGGCGTGTACGCCGTCCAGCCGAAGTCGGCCGCGCCACCCGGAGCGATGAAGCCGGCGGTGGCCATGGTGCCGCCGAACAGGTACAGCCAGTAGGCGAACGCGTTCAGCCGGGGGAACGACACGTCGGGCGCGCCGATCTGCAGCGGCACCACGTAGTTCGCGAAGGCGAACACGATCGGCGTCGCGAAGAACAGCAGCATGATCGTGCCGTGCATGGTGAAGAGCTGGTTGTACTGCTCGGGCGACAGGAACTGCATCCCCGGCTGCGCCAGCTCGGCGCGCATGATCAGGGCCATGAGGCCGCCGACCATGAAGAACGCGAACGCGGTGACCAGGTACATGATCCCGATCTGCTTCGCATCCGTGGTGCGCAGGAGCCGCGCGATGGTCGACCCCTTGACCGGCTCGCGGACCGGCCAGGGCCGGGTCACGACCGGCTTGGGTGCGACGGTGGTCACGAGTGGCCTCCGGTTCTGGGTTGTCCCGCTCGGCAAGCGCTGGTCATCTGCGCAGCCGTCATCCGCAAGGAGGATAGTCCCCGGCAGGTGGCACCGCCGCCGGGGGTCGGCGGCTACGATCACCCCCGCCCGGCGGAGCTATTTCAGAGCGGGCCCACCAACAGCCGGTAGTGCTCCTGGAAGATGCGCCCGCCGCGCCCGCGCAGCAACGGGTCGCGCAGCGCCGGCGGCACGTCGCGGGTCCGGTTGCGGTCCCGGGTCCGGTCCCGCACCCACCGGGTACGCGGCCGGCGCCGGCTCTCGTACGCAATGAGCGCGGCGTCCACGCTGTCGGCGGCCCGCAGCGCCTCGGCGAGCACCACGGCGTCCTCGAGTGCCATGGCGGCACCCTGGGAGAGAGTCGGCGCGGTGGCGTGCGCGGCGTCGCCGATGAGCAGCACCCGGCCGTGGAACCAGCGCCCCAGCTCGACCTCCTCGGTGAGCTCGGCGTGCACCGACTCCAGCGCGTCGAGCACCTCGGGGACCGGGCCGCCGTAGGCGCCGAACAGCTCGTGCAGCCGGGCCAGCGGGTCGGCCGGCAGGGTCATCCCGGCCTCGTCGGCGTAGCAGTGCAGCCGTCCGGCGCCGATCGGCACCACCAGGATGCCGGCACGGTCGCCGAGCAGCGCCGTCCAGTCCGCGACCTGAGGGCCGCCCCGGACCACCGCCCGGTAGACCACCTGGCCCACGGGGCGGGGCGGGCCACCGAGCGCGGCCAGGGTACGCACCGTCGAGCGCGGCCCGTCGGCGCCGATGACCAGGTCGTACTCCCCGGAGGTGCCGTCGGCGAAGCCGACCGCGACACCGCCGGGCAGCGGCTGGACGGTGCTGATCTCGGCACCGTGCCGGACGGCGCCGCCGGCCCCGGTGAGCAGCACCCGGTGCAGCTCGGCGCGGGGCAGCGCCCGGCACTCCCCCACGCCTGCCCAGAGGGCGTCGAGGTCGACCTCGCAGAGCGGCGCGCCGGCGGCGTCGAGGAAGCGCTGGCGGTGGATGACCTGGCCGAGCGGGCGCACCGGACCGTCCAGATCGAGCCGGCGCAGCGCCCGCGCCGCGTTGCCCGGCAGGTAGAGGCCGATGTCGGCCCGCTCGGTGGGGGGCAGCTTCTCGGTGACGTCGGGCCGGAACCCCGTCATGCGCAGCGCCCTGGCCACGGCGAGGCCGGCGACGCCCGCGCCGACGACGAGGATGCGCAGGGAGGAAGCACCCATCGTTTTGTGCGCCTGCTTCCTACTAGTTGCTCATTACTGAGCGGTTCGGATGATTCGCTCTCCGCTCGGCTACCGGGCTGGAGTCCTGGACCGGCGGTCTGGTCCGGTGGCTATCGGTCCGGTCCTGCAGGACCTGCTTCCTCAGGTGGTGTGGGGTGTGCAGGGCGATGTCGGGGTCGCCGGCTCGGTGCAGGATGTTGATCGCGGCGTTCCCGTCGGCCTGCCACACCACCCCGCACGAGGTGCAGTGAAACCGGTCACCGCTGCGGCTCCCAAAGGCGCCGCAGCGGTGACCGGTTTGTGAGGTCGGTGCGCGCCATCCACAGCAGTCGACTGCCGCCAGCTCTAGAAAGCAAAGTAACCACCAGTCACGCCTCCGGAGGGGGTTCGGAACGCGTTGGAGGCAAGAGACTACTCGCCGCGATCGATGCATGGTAGGCCCCATCGGTCCTGGCATCCCACCCCTCGGCGTGCCGTGACGATCCCCGCGACGGGATTTCCACGCCGGCCGGCGGCTCAGGTGCCCGGGCCGGGCGGCGCCGACCGCCGGACGGACGGCGCGGTTGCGCAAAGGTTTCAGAGATGTCAATGTGTTGGTGAGTCTGGGAGCGCTCCCGGACGTGTCTCCCGACACGAGCCCGGTGCCCCGCTGCGAAGCCAAGGAGCATCATGAAGCGTCCGCTGAGAGCGATCGCGGCGGCCGGCCTGCTGGCCGCCGGTTCGCTCGTCGCCATCATCCTCGGCGGGGGTAACGCCTCCGCCGACACCCAGATCTGCGACCAGTACGGGTCCACCACCATCGGCGGCAAGTACGTCGTGCAGAACAACCGCTGGGGCACCAGCGCCCAGCAGTGCATCAACGTGACGTCCACCGGTTTCTCGATCACCCGGCAGGACGGCGTGGGGAACACCAGCGGCGCGCCGGTGTCGTACCCGTCGATCTTCGTGGGCTGTCACTACACGAACTGTTCGCCCGGCACCAACCTGCCGGTCCAGGTGAAGAACATCAGCAGCGCCCCGGGCAGCATCGGCTACAACTACGTCAGCGGCGCCATCTACGACGCGGCGTACGACATCTGGCTCGACCCCACGCCGAAGCGGGACGGGGTGAACCAGATGGAGATCATGATCTGGTTCAACCGGCAGGGCCCGATCCAGCCGATCGGCTCGCCGGTGGGCACCGCCAACGTGGCCGGGCGGAGCTGGGAGGTCTGGCGAGGCAGCAACGGGTCGAACAACGTCATCTCGTACCTGTCGTCGTCGCCGATCACCAGCCTGAGCTTCGACGTCATGGCGTTCATCAACGACACCCGAAACCGCGGGGCGATCACCAGCGACTGGTATCTGACCAGCATCCAGGCCGGCTTCGAGCCCTGGCAGGGCGGGGTCGGCCTGGCCGTGAACTCCTTCTCGCAGAGCGTCAACACCGGCGGCAGCACCACCCCGCCGACCACCCCGCCCCCGACCACGCCCCCGCCGTCGGGCAGCGCCTGCTCGGTGAAGTACACCCCGAACGCCTGGAACAACGGCTTCACCGCCGATGTGCAGATCACCAACACCGGGTCCGGCACGATCAACGGCTGGACGCTCAACTACAACCTGCCCAGCGGCCAGCAGATCACCAGCGCGTGGAACGCCACGGTGACGCAGAGCGGGTCCGCGGTGACCGCGCGAAACCTGAGCTACAACGGCACGCTGACGCCGGGCGGCTCCACCAGCTTCGGCTACCAGGGCACGCTGAGCGGGACGTACTCCTCCCCGACCAGCTTCACCCTCAACGGCGTCACCTGCGCCCGGTCCTGACCGGGGTCGGAACGGTGCGGGGGCAGGGTCGTCCGACCGCGCCCCCGCATCCAGCCGCCGGCTCAGGCCGGGTCGATCGTCCGGGACCGGCTCACCACGCCGTAGCTGCCGGCCGGGCCGTACGTGAGGCCGAAGCCGCTGCCGGTCGCCGACGCGTCGATCCGCTTCGAGACGTGCCGCACGCCCTGCTCATCGGTCCACACCTCACGGGTGGGCTCGCTGGTCGGGGTCCAGGTCACCTCGACCGTCGTGCTGCCAGCAGCCTCCTGCTCGGTGCAGTCCTCCTGCTCGTCGACGTAGGTGCAGTGCCGCCGGAGCTCCCGGTAGGTCACGTCGGCCCGGACCCGGGTCTCACCGGTCAGGGAGAACGAGAAGTTCCGCACCGGAGCGTCGTACGCCATCCGGTAGACCGAGTCGCAGACGTACGCGGTCTCGGTCAGCGCGCACCGCGACTGCTGCCAGTCCACGTCGATGGTGGTCACCCCGTCGACCTTGGCCACGTCGATGGTCATGCTCACGGTGTCGTCGTCGTTGCTGTTGAACATGGCGTGGGCGAACTTGTCCACGGTGTCGGCCGAAGCCGGGGTGACGGGGAGGACGGCCGACGCGCCGAGCGCGGCGGCGGCGACGATCAGGGCGGTGCGAAAGCGGGACACGCTGCTCCTTGGTCAAGAGAACCGAGCGGCCACTGTAGAAGAAGGACCCGGCCCTCCGCTGCCCCTTTCCGCGGCGGTCAGCTGCCGAGCGCGTCGATGTCGCGCATCTCCTCGGCGGTCAGCGAGAAGCCGAACACGTCGGCGTTGGTCCGGATCCGCTCCGGGGTGACCGACTTCGGGATCACCACGATCTCGTGGTCGATGTGCCAGCGGAGCACCACCTGCGCCGGGGAGACGTCGTGCGCCGCGGCGATCCGGACCAGCACCGGATCGGCCAGGTCGGTGGCCCGGAGCGGGCTGTAGCCCTCCAGCACCACGCCCCGGTCCCGGTGGGCGGCGTACAGCTGCCGGTCGTACAGCGCCGGGCTCCACCGGATCTGGTTGACCGCCGGATTCTCCTCGGTGGCCTGGATCAGCTCGTCGATCTGGCTGATGCTGTGGTTGCTGACCCCGACGGCCCGGGCCAGGTTCTCGTCGCGGGCGGCGAGCATCTCCCGCCAGACCGGTATGCCCTCGCCGGGTCCGTTCGGCGGCCAGTGGATCAGCCACAGGTCGACGTAGTCGGTGTCCAGGGCGGTCAGGCTCGCCTCGATGGTCTCCCGCTCCCGGCCCACCCGCTCCGGCGGCAGCTTGGTGGTGATGAAGATGTCCTCCCGGCGCAGCCCGCTCTCCTTGACCGCCCGGCCGACCTCCCGCTCGTTGCCGTACATGGTGGCGGTGTCGATGTGCCGGTAGCCGGCGTCGAGGGCGGCGAGCACCGCCTCGTACCCGGTCTCGCCGGTGGCCTGCCAGGTCCCGAAACCGAGCAGCGGCATCCGGACCTCGCCGGGGAGCAGGGCGGTGGGCTGTTCAGGGCTGGTCATGGGGGCTGTTCTACCCATGATCGCCCGGGCCATGCCGCCCGACCGGGGCCGAGCCCGACGAAACGGACAGAAGTGGCAGGTAGCGGGCGGCCGGGCGGCACGTACCGGAGAATGCGATGGTGGCTGACCGGCTGGAGGAGTACCGGCGGAAACGGGACGCGGCGCGTACCCCCGAACCGGTGCCGGAGCGGGCCCCGCGGCCGAAGCGAACCGGCCGGCGCGAGCTCCGCTTCGTCATCCAGCAGCACCACGCCCGGAGCCTGCACTGGGACCTGCGCCTGGAGCACGACGGCGTGCTCGCCTCCTGGGCGGTCCCGCGCGGCCTGCCCCGCGACCCCGGCCGCAACCACCTCGCCGTGCACACCGAGGACCACCCGATGGAGTACCTCACCTTCCACGGGGAGATCCCGGCCGGCGAGTACGGCGGCGGGAAGATGACCATCCACGACACCGGGACGTACCGCGCCGAGAAGTGGCGCGACGACGAGGTGATCGTGGTGCTCGACGGGAAGCGGACGAAGGGCCGGTACGCGCTCTTCGCCACCGGCGGCCGGGGCCGGGACTGGATGGTCCGGCGCACCGACCCCGCGCCGGCGGGCTGGACGCCGATGCCCGAGCTGGTCCGCCCGATGCACGCCACCCCGGGCAGGCGGCTGCCGAAGGACGAGGCCGCCTGGGGCTACGAGCTGCGCTGGGACGGCGTGCGGGCGATGGCGTACGTCTCGGGCGGCCGGCTGCGGCTGCTGGACGGGACCGACGAGGAGATCACCGGGGCGTACCCGTGGCTGCGCGCGATGGCCGAGGAGCTGGCCCCGAACGAGGCGGTGCTGGACGGCGTGCTGGTCCGGATCGACCCGGGCGGGCGGGTGAAGCCGCCCACCAAGCGGGACGGCCAGTTCCTCGCCGTCGACCTGCTCTGGCTCGAGGGCGTGGCCAGCCTCGACGTGCCGTACGCGCAACGCCGCGACCTGCTCGACGGTCTGGCGCTCGCCGGGCAGCACTGGCAGACTCCGCCTTGGTTCCCGGGTGGCGGCGCGGACGCCCTGCGGACCGCCCGCGAACAGGGGCTCCCGGGGGTGGTGGCCAAGCGCCTCGACTCCCCGTACGAGCCGGGCCGGCGCAGCCGACACTGGCTGAGCATCGACACGAGCTGAGGACCGTCCGTGCACCTGACGCACCTGGAGTGCCCGCGCTGCGGCCGGGAGCATCCCGCGGGGAAGTTGCAGAACCTGTGCGACTGCGGTTCCCCGCTGCTGGCCCGCTACGACCTGGCCGCGGTGGCCGCGTCGGTGACCCCCGAGCAGTTCGGCCTCCGGCCGGCCGACCTGTGGCGCTACCGGGAGCTGCTGCCGGTGGCGGACCCCCGCTTCGTCACCACGCTGGGCGAGGGCTGGACGCCGCTGCTGCGCGCCCCCGCGTACGGCGCCGAGATCGGGATCCCGGAACTGATCGTCAAGGACGAGGGGCTGACCCCGACCGGGTCGTTCAAGGCCCGGGGCGCGGCGGTGGGGGTGAGCCGGGCCCGGGAGCTGGGCGTCGAGCGGATCGCCATGCCGACCAACGGCAACGCCGGTGCGGCCTGGGCGACGTACGCGGCCCGGGCCGGGATGGGCGCCACCATCGCCATGCCGCTCGACGCCCCGGCCATCTGCCGCCGGGAGTGCGTCGCGGCCGGTGCCGACCTGCGCCTGGTGGACGGCCTGATCAGCGACGCCGGCCGGTGGGTGGCGCGGCTGGTCGCCGAGTCCGGCGGGCGGGTCTTCGACGCGGGCACGCTGCGCGAGCCGTACCGCCTGGAAGGCAAGAAGACCATGGGGTACGAGATCGTCGAGCAGCTCGGCTGGCAGGTGCCGGACGTGATCATCTACCCGACCGGTGGGGGGGTCGGGCTGATCGGCATCCACAAGGCCCTGCACGAGCTGCGCGAACTGGGCTGGGTGGAGGATCGGCTGCCCCGCCTCGTCGCGGTCCAGTCCACCGGCTGCGCGCCGATCGTCCGGGCGTTCGCGGCCGGCGAGTCCCGCGCCACCCCGTGGGCGGACGCCCGGACGCTGGCGTTCGGCATCACCGTGCCGTCCCCCCTCGGCGACGAGCTGATCCTCACCGCGCTGCGGGACACCGGCGGCACCGCGATCGCCGTCGACGACGCCGAGATCCTCGCCGACCTGCGCGACTTCGCCGCCCGGGAGGGGCTGCTGCTCTGCCCGGAGGGGGCTGCCTGCCTGACCGCCGCCCGGCAGCTGCGCGCCGGCGGCTGGATCCGCTCCGACGAGCGGGTGGTGGTGCTCAACACCGGCGCCGGGCTGAAGTACCCGGAGACGGTGGACGTCGCCGCCGTGCCCTTGGTGTAACAGCTCACTCGCTGGTCGGGTCGGTCAGCCGCCAGGCCGCGTTGATCAGACCGATGTGCGACAGCGCCTGCGGCGTGTTGCCGAGCTGCGCGCCGGTGTCCAGGTCGATCTGCTCGGCGAAGAGGCCCAGGTCGTTGGCGTGCCCGAGGACCTTCTCGAACAGCACCCGGGCCCGTTCCCACTCCCCCGCCATGGTCAGGCACTCCACCAGCCAGAACGAGCAGAGCACGAAGCCCGCCGGGTCGGTGTTCCAGCGCCGCACGAGACCGTCGTCGGTGCCCAGCTCACGCTCGATCACCTCGATGGTGGAGCGCATCCGGGGGTCGGTGGCGGGCAGGAAGCCGAGCATCGGCAGGACGAGCACCGAGGCGTCCAGTTCGGGCGAGCCGAACGCTCCGGTGTACGCCCCGATCGGGTCGTGCCAGCCCTCGCGCAGCACGGTCTCGCGGATCTCGTCCCGGATGCCCGCCCAGCGCCGCGGATCGGCCTGGCCCCCGAGCTGCGGCGCGAGCTGCACCGCCCGCTGCAGGGCCGTCCAGCAGAGCACCTTGGACGACAGGTAGTGCCGCTCGACGTCCCGGGTCTCCCACATTCCCCGGTCGGGCTGCCGCCAGGTCGCGGCCACCTGCTCGGCCAGCCCGACCACCATCTCCCGCAGCTCCTCGTCGAGGGTCTCGCCGAGGTAGTCGTGCAGCTGCCAGACCGCCGCGATCACCTCGCCGGGCACGTCGAGCTGCCGTTGCCGCCAGGCTTCGTTGCCCACGCGTACCGGCCGGCTGTCGGCGTACCCGCGCAGGTGCGCGCAGTCGTGCTCGGAGAGGTCGCGCTCCCCCTCCAGCCCGAACAGCACCGGCACCGGCACCGGCTGGTCGCCGATCCGTCCGATGGATCGGGCCGCCCAGGCGAACAGCCGGGACGCCTCGTGCGGGCAGGCCGCCACCCAGAGGGCGCGCATGGTCATGGAGAAGTCGCGCAGCCAGGAGTAGCGGTAGTCGTAGTTGCGGTCGTCGCCGATCCGCTCGGGCAGCGAGGTGGTCAGCGCGGCGGCCACCGCGCCGCTGCGGGCGTACGTCAGGCCGGTGAGCACGGTCGCGCTGGTGCGGACCTGGTCGGGATAGTGGCCGGGGTAGCGGTGGGTCTCCCGGTACGCCTCCCACGCCCGCGCTGTCTCCTCGACGGTGCTGACCGGGTCGAGCCGGGCCGGCGGGTGCCCGTAGACCGGGGCGTACGCGAGGTCGAAGCCGACCTGCTGGCCGGCGGAGACCTCGAAGGTGTGCGCGACCCGGTCGCGGTCGGGTCGGAGCGTCTGGCCGGTGCCGCGCAGGACGAGCGTGACCGGGCCGGCGGTGGCCAGCACCGCGCCGTCCGGCTGCTCGTGCAGGTACGGGGTGAGCAGCCCGTACTCGGGTCGCGGGGCGAAGTCGAGGTGCATCCGTACCCGCCCGGACAGCCCTTCGACCACCCGGAGGAGCACCGCGGGTGAGTTCATGCCCAGCTCGTGCGCCCGGGCGCCGACCTCGGCGGCCAGCGCGTCGGTGACCGCGACGCTTCCCTCCGGCGTGTGGTGCACGGTCCGCAGCACCAGGGTGTCCGGTCGGTACGCCCGCTCCACCCGGCTGGCGGCCAGCGGGGCGATGCGCCAGTGCCCACCGGCCGGGTCGAGCAGCCGGCCGAAGACCGACGGGGCGTCGAACCGGTGCGGGCACCACCAGTCGATCGACCCGTCCCGGCCGATCAGGGCACCGGAGCGGCAGTCGGAGAGAAATCCGTAGTCGGAGATTCCCGGCTGGTGCATTCGCTCCGGGTACCCGGAACCGCCCGGTTCAGCCGTGCGGGGTCAGCCGGTGGGCGGCTCGTCCTGGCCGGCCGCCTCGGCCGCCTCCGCCTCCTCCTTGGTCCGGTGCACCGCACCGTCGGCGTGGTCGGGCGGACCGTAGACCGTGTAGAGGACCAGCGGGTTGGGGCCGGTGTTGACGAAGTTGTGCTTCGTGCCGGCCGGCACGACCACCAGGTCACCGGCGACGACCTCCTTCTTCGCACCGGCCACCCGGGCCTCGCCGGTGCCGCTGACGAAGGTGAGAATCTGGTCGATGCCTTCGTGGACCTCCTCGCCGATCTCCCCGCCCGGCGGGATCGTCATGATCACCAACTGGGTGTGCCCACCGGTCCACAGCACGCGGCGGAAGTCCGGGCTCTTCTCGGCGACGGTCGCGATCGTGAAATGCTCCATGGCGTGCACATACCCGGTCGCTGCGCCGGTCACGCCGGACCGAGCAGATGGTGGAATTTGCCACCTGCCGGTGGTTTGGATCCCGCCGGGACGGGGATCAGATGCCCCAGGACCGGTGCACGCTGGGCCGGTCGAGCCAAGTCCCCGCTGACGTACCGCCGTACGGCTGCGGTGGTGGGAGACGGCCAGAGCGCGGCGGCGTTACGACCCCGGTCGGACGGCGCCGTGCGCTCGTTCCCGCGCCCGCCCCGCCCACCGGCATCCGGCCAGCACCAACGCCCCGGCCACGAACCGCAACGCGTCGATCAGCACACTGGCCGGCCACGGCGCCCCCGCGAACCGCCGCCGGAACTCCGCCGGGCTCAGGAATTCCAGACCGGGCTGATCGGACGGTGGGCGCGCCACGTGGACCCACCCCGGCCAGGGACCGTCGAGCAGGATCACCGCCGCCAGGCCCAGGCCGAGAGCCACCGCCACCGCGCCGGACCGGGCCAGGGCCAGCACGGCCAGGCCGACCAGCACCGCGTACGCGGGCAGCACGTCGGCCCGGCCGGACGCCAGGGCGAGCCCGCCCGCCACCAGGGCCAGCGCGACGGCCACGGCCGTGCGCCGCCGGTCGGCCGCCCGTCGAGGCAGGGCGGACACCGCGAGGGCGAGCCCGACCCCGGCCACGACCAGCAGGGGCCACCGCCGGAGCGGCTCGCCGGTGAGCCCGGGATCGGGCGGTGCCGGCGACAGGAACTGGATGCCCGGCCCGGTCCCGGCCGACGGCAGCACCAACGCGCCGAGGGCCACCCCGGCGAGCGCCAGCCCGTACCGGGTGCGTGGGGCCAGGTCGGGCAGGGCCAGCGCGAGGGCGGCGGCGGCGAACCAGGCGAGGGCGTGCGCGGCCGGCAGAATCGGCGAGGTGTACCACCGCCCGACCAGATGGGCGAGGGCGAGGCCGGCCGTGACCACGGCGAACAGGCGGTGGAGGCGCACCGCGCGATGCTGCCACGGATCGACCGATTCGGCCATACCGCCCCTCGTGCGGCCCACCGACCGGCCCGGTCGCGGGTGGACTCAGTCGTGGCGCTGCGCCACCGGTCGCCCACCGGCACACCGCAGCTTCAACTCGTACTCGCCCCTCGGGCCGACGAACCGGACCTCGACGTGGTCGTCCGGCCCCCGGTCGGCGTCCTTGATCCGGTAGCCCTGGGCCGGTGTCCAGAGGACCAGGCGGACCCCGGCCGGCCCGCATTCCGCCAGGGCGGTACCGCCGGGGGTGGCGAAGGTTCGCCGGGTCGCGGCGTCGGCCGGGCTGCCGCTCGGCGTGCGGTTCGCCGGGGTGGCCGGCGGGGTCGGGCTTCCGGCCGGTCCGGGGGTCGAGGTGAGGGGTGTCGGCTCGGGTGAGGCGAGCGCGCGGGCGACGTCCCGCTGGTCGCGTACGCCCCCCGGGGTGCCGGTGATGCCCTCCCCGACCAGCCGGATCGCGCCCAGCCCGACGAGCGTGGCGGCGACGGTGGTGGCCAACCAGCCGACGGCGGCGAGAACTGGACGACGGCCCATGCAGCGAGTCTCCCCGAAGGAGGGTTAAGGCCGGCACCGGGGAACGTTAAAGGAGCCGGCGAGGATTCGACGACGGCGTGGGCGTTCGGCAGGGGTGGGTCATCCGGCGACGCCGGTGGGGGTCGGCGCCTCGCCGGGGATCGGGCCGGGGCTGGACGGGGCGGCGGCGCCGACGGCCTTGACGACCGCGACGGCCACCGCCGTGGTCAGCGGGATCGCGAGTACCAAACCGATGGAGGCGACCAGCGTCCGGACGATCTCCTCGGCGATCTGGGCCGTGGTGAGCACGTTGAGCAGCGGGCGGTCGTAGGCGTTGATCAACAACATGATGGGCAGGGCAGCCCCGGCGTAGGCGAAGGCCATGGTGTAGACGGTCGAGGCGATGTGGTCGCGGCCGATCCGCATGGCGCTGGCGAACAGTGCGCGGGCGGAGCTGTCCGAGCCCAGTTCGTGCAGCTCCCACACGGCCGAGGACTGGGTGATGGTGACGTCGTTGAGCACGCCGAGTCCGGCCACGATGACGCCGCAGAGCACGATCTCCGGCAGGCTGATCCGGGTGTCGAAGAGGGCGAGCGCCTTGCTGTCGTTGTCACCGAGGCCCGTCAGGTGGGCGGCGGTGGTGGCCCAGGAACCGATACCGGCCGTGGCCAGCAGACCGAACAGCGTACCGATCAGCGCGGTGGTGGTGCGGGCCGAGAAGCCGTGGGCCAGGTAGAGGACGACGAACATGATCGCCGCCGAGCCGACCACGCCGACCAGTAGGCCGGATTCACCGGCCAGCAACGCGGGCAGCATGAACCTGACGAGGACCAGATAGGCGAAGCCGAGCCCGATCAGGGCTTTCAGCCCGCGCATCCGGGCCACCGCGATGACGGCCACGGCGAAGGCCGCCGCGAGCAGCGTGATGGGCAGGGTCCGGGAGTAGTCGTAGAAGGCGTACACGGCCGGGCCGCTCTGGTGGTTGAAGACGCGTACCAGCTTGATCCGGTCACCGGGTTCGAGGCCGGCGCGGTAGGCCTCCGCCGGCACGTCGGCGACTACGCTGGCGCCGCTCTCCGGCCCGGTCTCCAACCGGGCCTGCACGGAGGCGCAGGTCACCATCTGCTGCTGGCCGTTGGGGCCGGGCCGCTGGTTGGCGGCGGGGCAGTCGTACGTCGAGATGCTCAACACCGTCGCCTCGGGATGGCTGAGGCTACGCGCGCTCGTGCTGGCGCTGCCGTTCGCTGGTCCTCCGTCCGGCCAGAGCAGCGCCATCCCGAGCAGGGTCGCCGCGGCCATCGGCGCCAGGATCAGGGTCAGGAGCAGCAGGGTCCGGCGCCGGCGTGCGGCGTCCCGTGACGGGTCGACCGGCAGCGTGGGTGCGGGCCGGGTGTGGGTGTGCATCGGTTGCTCCAGGCGAGAAGGCGAAGCCGCTGGGATTACGCCGGTGGCCGCCGACCCGGGGTCGACGGCCACCGCTGTTCGATCGAGACCGGTTACTGGACGGATACGGTCTGCTTGTTGTAGTTCTTGCCGTTGCCGTCCGGCTTGTAGTTGCTCTCCACGTTGCCGGCGATGTCGACCGAGAACCAGTTGACGGTGGTGCCGCGGTTCACCGTGAGGTTCTGCACGCCCTCCCGCATGCCGGCGAGGGCCAGCTTGGGCGAGTTGAACGTCGGCCGGCTGCCGTCGAGCGTGTAGTAGACGTTCGCCGGTTCGCTGGTGCTGAAGGTGAAGGTCGTCGAGCCCGCTTCCTGCTTGACGATCTGCACCGTGCTCTTCGGCTGGAGCTTGTCCGTCGCGTACGCCCGGGCGACCTCGAGGATGCCGATGTTGCCGTTGGCGAACTCCATCGCCTCCTCGTGCCCCTCGGCGAACGGCGGCTGGAAACCGACCGCGGTGAACCGCTTGGTCGCCGGGTTGTAGACGTCCGCGCCGACCTCGAAGTCCCAGCCGATGATGCCCCGGTTGTACCAGTGCTCGTCGGCGCTGTTGCCGGCCGCCGAGTACAGCACGTCGGTCACCGGTCCGGTGCGGCCCGGCCAGATCGCGGTGCCCCGGTATTCCTGCACCCGGGAGAGGATGTAGTCCGAGGCGGTCCAGAAGTAGGCCTCGGTGCCCTGGTCCACGCGCGGGAGCACCTCACGCCCGGCGCTCTTGTACGCCCCCGGAGGCCACATGAAGTAGCCGCCGTAGGAGTGGGTGTTCATCGAGAGCTTGATGTTCGGGAAGTTGTCGACCAGCCAGACCTCGTTGCGCGCCTCCGGCTCGGACAGCTCGCTCGGGCCGGCGAAGGTGTCGCTGGTGCAGCTGGTCGCCGACGCACCGGTGTAGCCGTCGAAGACGGACCCGACCGAGAAGTTGCGGTTGATGTCCACACCCCAGCTGTTGCGGTTGGCCGGGTCCGCCGACGCCGCCGGGCAGTAGTTGGTCATGTTCCGGCGCTGCATGTTGTAGTCGTACATGCTGTAGTGCGCGCCGTCGGGGTTGACCACCGGCAGGATGAAGATGTCCAGGTCATCGACGATCTTGCGGGTGTTCGGGTCCTGCGCGTAGTTGCGCAGCAGCCGCTCGGCCGACTCCACGCAGACCAGCGGGGTCACCCACTCCCGGGCGTGCTCCTGGCAGTAGAGGAACACGCCGACCTTCGAGCCGTCCCGGTGCTTGCCGATCCGCAGCACCTTCATCTGGAACGGGTCGCGGGACACGCTCGCCGGGGCCTTCAGGTTGTCGGTCAGCTTCGTGACGGCGGCGGCCACCACGCCCGAGCCGGCGTTGCCCCGGTAGGTGCTGGCCGTGAGCAGCTTGGCGGCGTCGGCGTTGCCGTTGACCGCGGCGACGACCTGCGCCGCGGTGCTGGTGATCGCGCCGGAGCCGTTGGTGGCCAGGCTCACGGTGACCGCCTTGCCGGACACGCCGACCGTCAGCGGGGCGTTCGCCGAGCCGGGGTTGACCAGCGACATCGTGATGTCGTTGCCGCCCTCGGAGCCGTACGCCTTCGAGGTGACGTAGACGATGCTCGCCGAGCCGGTGCCGAACTGCGCCTGCGCCTGGCGCCGGTAGCCGTTCGTCTTGTACGGCAGGTCGATCAGCTGGGTGAGCTTCGGGAACTCCGCCGCCAGCGAGGTGAACCGCGCGGTGACCTCGGTCGGGTCCATGTAGTGGTCGACGAAGTCCGACACGTACGGGTGGTCACCGGTGGCCTTGCGCGGGCTGCCCAGCCACTTGCTCACGTCGACCGTGACCGAGCCACCCTTGTTGCTGGTGATGGTGGCCTTGGCCGGGGCGGCTCCGATGGCCACCGGGTTGCTGAACCGGTGGTACATGTACTGGCCGGCGTCGGTGAACCGGGACATGGTGGCGGTGCCGCCGGAGCCGATCTCGGTGCCCGCTCCGCTGTCCCAGCTCGCCGTCAGCACCGTCGTCGCGTCGGCGCCGGTGCTGGACTTCACCTCGATGTTGAGGAAGAGCTGGTTGTCGAGGCTGGTGAACCATTCGGCCCGCAGCACGTTCAGGGTGTCGGTGCTGGCGGCCAGGGACTGCACGGCGCGGATCGCGGCGGCCCGCTCAGCCCGGTTCTCCGCGTAGTCGCTCTGGTCGGAGATGGCGTCCTGCACGTCGAAGCCCATGTCCCGCAGCGCCTGGCTCTCCTCCGGGCTGAGGATCGCGTGCACCTCGATGCCGTTGTCGACCGGCTTGACGTACTCGGCGAGGTCGACACCCAGCTCGTTGAGCCGGTCGATGCCCGACTTGTCGGCGACCACGATGCGCATCAGCCCGACGCCGTTCTGCTCGCCACTCGACGACCTGTCGGGGGCCACCCCGCCGTCCGACATCGAACTCGCGAAGCCGGGTGCACTGACGGCGAGCGCCAGCGGCAGCGCGAGCAGCGCCAACCAGCGACGCGTACCTGATCTTCCTGTACTCCTCATGAGAGTCCTTCCTGGCAGGGAGGTCCCGAGGGCCGACCCGGTGGGGGTCCCGGCACGACCTCGGCAGCCACAGCTGGGCGGAAGTGTGATCCCCCTCTCACCAGCTGTCAAGATCGATGCCGGCCGGGGGGACGTTGGTCCGGCCGAACCACACGATCATCCCGGCCCGGCTGCCCGCCCCGGCCATGCTCTCGATCCGACCAGCTCGAACTGCACCATTGACCCAACCGTGATGTGCGCGGGCTCGATCGGACCCGGACGCCGCAGACCCGACCGCCACGGCCCGCGGACGAGGACTGACCCGGACGGCCAGGGCGGCTAACGTGCCACCTGTGGCGCGGCTGCTGCTCATCGAGGACGACCTGACGATCCGTACCCCGCTGATCCGGGCCCTGCGGGAGCGCGGCCACGCGGTCGCCGCGGCCTCGACCGCGATGACCGGGCTGCGCGATGCGCTCGACGACCGGCCTGACCTCGTCGTGCTCGACCTGGGTCTGCCCGACGTGGACGGCCGGGAGCTGTTGCGGATGCTGCGCGCGGTCAGCTCCGTGCCGGTCATCGTGGCCACCGCACGGGACGACGAGGCCGAGATCGTGCGGATGCTCGACGCCGGGGCCGACGACTACCTGGTCAAGCCGTTCACCGCGGCCCAGCTCGACGCCCGGGTCCGGGCCGTGCTGCGCCGGTCGGCCGCCGACGCCACCGCCGGGGATCCGACGCTCGTGGTCGGCGGTCTGCGGATCGACCCGCGGTCCCGGCAGGTGAGCCTGGACGGGGTGCCAGTCGAGCTGACCCCGCGCGAGTTCGACCTGCTGCACCACCTCGCCGGCCGGCCCGGGCAGGTGGTCACCAAGCGCGAGCTGCTCACCGAGGTGTGGCGGATCCCGTACGGCGGCGCGGACAAGACCGTCGACGTGCACCTGTCCTGGCTGCGGCGCAAGCTGGGCGAGAGCGCCCAGGAACCGCGCTACCTGCACACCGTCCGTGGTGTCGGGGTACGGCTGGAGGCGCCGGGAGCCGACCGGTGAGGGGCCGGCTGGCGCTGCTCGCCGCCGCCGTCAGCGTGCTCGTCCTGACCGCCTTCCTGGTGCCGCTGGCGCTGCTGCTGCGCACCGTCGCCGCGGACCGGGCGACCGTGCGGGCCACCGCCGACGCTCAGCGCCTGGTGCCGGTGGTCGGCACGGCCGACCGGGACGCCATCCGGCTGAACGTCGAGGAGCTCGCCACCCAGTCAGGTCGCCCGGTCAGTGTGTTCCTGCCCGACGGCACGGTGCTCGGCGCGCCGGTGCCGCGTACGCCCGCGGTGGCGCTCGCCGCGCGGGGGCAGAGCCTGACCGCCGAGTCGGACGAGGGCCGCGAGGTGGTCATCGCGGTCCAGGGCCGCCCGGACGGGACGGCGGTGATCCGCACGCTGGTCCCCGGGTCGCAGCTGACCGCCGGGGTGACCCGGGCCTGGCTGGTGCTGGCCCTGCTCGGGGTGCTGCTGGTGCTGGTCGGGTTGGTCGTCGCCGACCGCCTGGCCCGCACCCTGGTCCGGCCGATCACCGACCTCTCCGCGGTGTCCCACCGGCTCGCCAACGCCCAGCTCGACGCCCGGGTCACCCCGGCCGGGCCGCCCGAGCTGCGGGAGGTCGCCGGCGCGCTGAACCATCTGGCCGGGCGGATCCAGGTGCTGCTCCGCGAGGAACGGGAGCAGGTGGCCGACCTGTCACACCGGCTGCGTACGCCACTGACCGTGCTGCGGTTGGAGGCCGAGTCGCTGCGCGACCCGGACGACGCGAGCCGGCTGACCGCGGCGGTGGACGGCCTGGAACGGGCGGTCACCGGCGTCATCCAACGGGCCCGCTGGCGCAGCTCGGCACCGGACGGCCGGGCCCGCTGCGACGCGGCAACGGTGGTCGCCGAGCGGGTGGCGTTCTGGTCGGTGCTCGCCGAGGACACCGGCCGTACGGTCACCGTCGACCTGGCGGCCGGCCCGCTGCCCGTCGGGCTGACCGACGACGAGCTGGCGGCGGCGGTGGACGCGCTGCTGGGCAACGTCTTCGCGCACACCCCCGACGGGACGCCGTTCACCGTACGGCTGGCCCCCGACGCCGGCGAGGTGGTGCTGACCGTCGCCGACTCGGGCCCGGGTATGCCCGCCGGGGCGGTCGAACGGGGCGCCAGCCGGGCCGGATCGACCGGCCTTGGCCTGGACATCGCCGACCGGGCCGCCCGGGCCAGTGGCGGACGGCTGGAATCGCACGGTGGACCCGCCGGCGGAGCGGTCGTCCTGCTCCGGCTCGGGCCGCCGCGGCCTTAACCCGGGCTTAGCCGCCGGGCAGCGCGGCGCTATCCCCGCCGGACCGATCCTCGACCGTACAACCGAGGAAAGGTGGACATGATGCGACGGACTTCCCTGGTCCTGGCGGCGGCCGGCGGGGCCGCGGTGCTGGCGGTGGCCGGTGTGGCGCTCGGCGTCACCTCGGCCGGCCACTCGACCGCCGGCACCGCGCTCACCGCCGTGACGACCGGCCCGACGACCGACGACAATCCCAAGCCGGACGACGACGCGACGTCCAACGCGACCGCATCCAGCGCGACCGCGTCCAGCACCGCACCCGGCGGCACCGCCTCCGGGGCCACCTCCGGGGCCACCGACGGCGCGGTGAGCCGGAAGCGGGCCGGCGAGATCGCGCTCGCCGGTACCGGCGGCGGGCGGATCGTGGAGATCGAGGCCGAGATGGAGCACGGTCATCCGGTGTGGAGTGTCAAGGTGGTGAAGGGAGCCACCCGGTACGAGGTAAAGGTCGACCGGGGCGACGGCACGGTGGTGGAGACCGAGCGGGAGCGGGCCGACGACCGCGGCGGCGACCGCCATCGCAGCGATGACCGGTAGGACGGTTGAACGATCCGGACAGCTCTCGACCGAGGACCGGGGCCGGTGGCGCGAATGCCGCTGGCACCGAGATGGGTGAACGCCGCCTCTGGAGCTGAATCGCCGGTGATGTCGCCGCCGTTCGCCCGGCCCGGCCCGGAGCGGCTCCGCTCGGCCGGGGCCGCTCCGGGCCAGGGCCGCACCGAGTCGTTTGCGACATCAGGTCCAAAGGCGGCGAAGAGCCGATAGATTGAAGTATGGTGCCCGCCCACGAGGGTCGGGCGGCAGAACCGGTCTACCGCCCTGTACTGAACGGCCGCCGGGGTGAGCTGGAGGCGCTGGCTCACCTCGAGGACGACGCCGCGCCGCTGCTCGCACCGGTCCTCGACCTCCCGACGCTCGATCCGTACATCGTGGACCTGCTCCGCCGGCTGCCGGCCGGGCTGGTACCCGCCGTCGACGTCTCGGCCCTGCCGGACACTTCGGAGGGTGAGCTGGCCCGTTGGGGCGTACCGCTGGTGCCGGTGATCGGGCTCGCGGAGAGCAACCGGCGGTTGGTCGCGCACGGCGTCGCGGCGCGGGCGTACGCCCGGCGGGCGGTGGTGCGGCTGCGGACCGGACAGGACCGGGCCGGCCCGGACGCGACGACCAGTGCGGTGGAGCGCGTCTGGCGGCTGGCCCGGCTGGTGCCCGAGCAGTGCGATCTGCTGATCGACGCGGGGGACGTGTGCTGCCCGGCCGACGTTCGGCTGGCCGAGTCCCGGATCCGGCGGCTCGCGGGCTGGGCCCGGCGGCACGCGTGGCGTTCGGTCACGGTGGCCGCCGGCGGGCTGCCGCCGACGCTGGCTCGGCTGCCCAGCGACGAGCCGGTACGCCTCGACCGCTTCGACTGGCAGCTCTGGCAGCGGCTGGCCGACCTCGGCGCCGGATACGGCGACTACGGCGTCGACTGCGCGGTGCCGGGCTCGGACGGGCCGACCGAACGGCTGCCGACCCTGCGCTACACCACGGACGACGCGTGGTGGATCTACCGCTGGTCGCGCCGGGGCGGCCGGGGCGACGAACGTTTCGCCGACCTGTGCCGCACCGTGGTGTCGGCCCCGCACTGGCCGGCCGCCGGGGCCGACTTCTCCTGGGGCGACCACGAGATCCTGCGGCGGGCCCGGCGGGGTGCGGGTGCCGGCTCGCCGGCCAACTGGCTCGCCTGGAGCACCTCGCACCACCTGGCGCACGTGCTGGCCGCGCTGCGCCGGAGCGAGGCGGAGGAGCCGGGGCACGGGCCGTGGCGGACCGGTCAGGACGCGCCGGAGCGGGGCCGCTCCGGCCGGCCGCGCGGCGGGGAGACCCGGCGGGCGGGTTGAGGACCGGCGGTCACTCCTTCGAGGTGAAGCCGAACTGCACGATGCCCTCCTCGTCGACGACCGCGTCGACGGAGGTGTCGTTCAGCAGCTGGGCGGCGTCGGCGTCGAGGAAGATCCGGGCGCCCTGGTTGTCGACCACCTGGTCGCCCTGCACCGGCTGCGGCACCAGCTCGATGGAGAGCGAACCGGCCGAGGTGTCGGCGGCGATGCGCAGCCCGCCTGCCTCGCCGACGTCCTGCTGCTCGGTCAGGTCGCGGATCACCAGGACGGCGTTGTCGGTCATGGTCAGCATCGCGGAACTCCTCGTGGCTGCTTCACCGATAGCGGACGGGTCGACGCGGCCCGTGCGGCCGGGTCCGGACCCTGGATGATGAATCGGTCTTTGCCGCACAAATCGGGGCAGGTCGAGCCCCCTCATGACCTACGGTGCCCCCTGCACGGGCATCCGTCAAATAGAGCTGGATGAGTCGACACCGGGGGCGCCGGGTCCGGCCACGAACGGATGACGGGGAGGCCTGGGCGGTGTTTTCCGGACCGTCGCGCGGGTATTGAGACGGGTTCCGGCCGGCGCTGGCAATAACTTTCTCCTGAGAGTCTTCACCGGAAGAAATCGCCATGCGAGCATCGACGAATGCATCGTCGTCACTTTTCGCGGGTGCTCGCCGTGTTGGCCCTGGTCGCGGCCGCGGCCACCGCCGGTGCCCCCACCGCCGTCGCCGAGTCGCCCACCCCCGCACAGATCCGGCTGAACGCCACCATTGACGCGATCCTCGCCGACTCCCGGCTGGCCGGCGCGCAGGCGGGCGTGGTCGTGGTGGACACCACCACCGGGGAGACCCGCTACGACCGCAACGGCGACCGGCGGCTGATCCCCGCCTCCAACACCAAACTGCTCACCTCGACCGCGGCGATGGAACTGCTCGGACCGGGCCACCGCTTCACCACGGACGTCGCCGGTGACGGTGTACGCCGGGGCGGGCTGCTCTCCGGCAACCTCTACCTGCGCGGCGGTGGCGACCCGACGGTGCTGGCCGAGGACTACGACCGGCTGGCCGCGCAGGTCGCCGCCGAGGGCGTACGGGTGGTGACCGGCAACCTGGTCGCCGACGACACGCGCTACGACCGGACCCGGCTGGGACCGGACTGGACCTGGGACGACGAGTCCTACTACTACGCGGCGCAGGTCTCCGCGCTGACCGTCGCCCCGGACACCGACTACGACGCCGGCACGGTGATCGTGCACGCCGCCCCGGCCGCCACGGCGGGTGCGGCACCGGCGGTGACCATGACCCCGCCCAACGGCTGGCTGCACATCGACAACCGGGCCGAGACGGTGGCCAGCGGTGAGACCACGATCTCCTTCGAACGCGAGCACGGCAGCAACACGATCGTGGTGACCGGGCAGATCGCCGTCGGCGAGGACGCGACCAGTGAATGGATGACGGTCTGGGAGCCGACCGGGTACGCCGCCGACATCTTCCGGGCGGCGCTGCGGCGGCACGGCGTACGCGTGCTCGGCCGGACCGTGCTCGGCCAGGCCACCCCGGCCGACGCGAAGGTGGTCGCCCGGCACGACTCGATGCCGCTGGCCGAGTTGATGGTGCCGTTCCTCAAGCTCTCCAACAACGGCCACGCGGAGGTGCTGACCAAGGAACTGGGCCGGGTCCTGTCCGGCTCCGGCACCTGGTCGGCCGGGCTCGCGGCGATCAGCAACTACGTCGGCGACTCCGGGGTGGACACCGGGACGCTGCGCCAGCGCGACGGATCCGGCCTCTCCCGGCGCAACATGGTCCCGCCGGCCCAGTTCGTGTCGCTGCTCGTGGCGGCCCGCGCAGAGCCCTGGTTCGACACCTGGTTCACGGCGCTGCCGGTGGCCGGCAACGCCGAGCGTTTCGTCGGCGGCACGCTGCGCAGCCGGATGCGTGGCACGCCCGCGGCGAACAACGTGCACGCCAAGACCGGCAGCCTGACCGGGGCGTCCAGCCTCTCCGGCTACGTCACCGACGCCGACGGTCACCTGCTGGCCTTCTCCATCGTGCTGAACAACTATCTGACCTCGTCGGTCAAGGGGCTGGAGGATCAGATCGCCATCGCCCTGGCGTCGTACACCGAGAAGGGGACGACCACGGCGCGGGTGGCGGTGCCGACGGCGCCGGAGTCGCCGCGGGCGCCGGAAGGGCTGGAGTGCTCCTGGGTGAAGCCCGCCGTGTGCTGATCCGGTGGCCCCTGCTCGCCGGAGCTGGCAGGGGCCACCGGATGCCCGATCGCCGGTAGACCCCTGGCCGGGCGACCGTCCGGGCGTCAGGCGCCCGGGCGGTGCGGGCGCGGGTCGGCGGTGGGGTCGCCGCGCTCGATCAGCGCGTCGATCTCGGCGGGCGGCAGCCCGCGCAGCGTGAGCACCCGCCGCCCCCACCGGTGCAGCCGGCACGGGTGCGGGCTCGCGTCGTTGCGGCAGATCATCCCACCCGACCAGCGCCGAGGCGCGTGCACCACCACCGCCCGCACCGCGAACTGGGCGTCCTCGCCGGTCACGTCCGGCGGCAGCGGGATCTCCCGCAGCACCTCGCCGGACGGGTCACCCGCGCCGGACGGGGCGACGGGACGGACGACGGACGCACTGCTGCACATCGGACAAGCCTCCACAGAGGATGGTCGGATCGGACAGCGGTAAGGTACGACGGCCCCCAGTGCCCCCGACGGACAAACTGTCCCGGGGTCACCGACCGCAACGCCGGCACGTCCGACGGGTCCGCAGGTGGTAACCGACCGCGGCGACGGCCAGCCCCCAGCCCCAGACCCAGTAGCCGGACTCGGCGAACCAGAAGAAGGCCAGCGGGTAGCGGCCGTCGCCCAGGTCGACGGCGCCGGTCGCGGTCTCGACAGCGAGCTGGGCGAGGCCGACGCCGAAGTAGCCGACCAGCCCCACCGCGAAGACGACCGCCGGCGCCAGCGGCAGCAGGCGGGGCACCGTACGGCCGGCGAGCAGCGGCACCCACCGCGGCCACACCGTCCCCCACCGGTAGACCAGCGCCAGCGGCAGCAGCACCCCGGCGAGCAGGAACCCCACCTCGAACGCCACCACCGAGGCGCCCTGCGCCAGCGGCAGGTCCCCGAAACCCACCGCCACCTGGGCGGCGAGCCGCACCAGGCAACCGGCGACCGCCGCCCACGCCGCCACCCGGGCCCAGCGCGGCGCGGACCCACCGGACCCGCGGACCCGGCCGCACCAGCCGCAGTCCCCCGGAATCGGCGCAGGTGCGCGAGCGCCGCCGCGTGCAGCAGCAGGGCGCCGGTGAGCGCACCGGCGCGGCTGAGGAACCCGGCCAGGGTGAACGCCGGGCTGAGGTCGAGGATGAGGAAACCGACCAGGTCCAGCAGAAGCAATGCGCAGGAGAGCAGGATGGCGGCGCAGACCGCCCAGGACGCCGCGGCCAACGCCGGCCGCCAGGCGTGGGCCCGGGCCAGCCGGACGCCGGCCAGCGCCGCGGCGGCCTGGAGCGCCACGGACCACCAGCCGGTGACCACCACCAGATCGGTCCCGAGCGGCCCCAACGACGGGGGCCCGACCACCGCCCAGGCCGCACGCAGCGCGCCGTAGCCGATCGCCCAGGCCACGGCGGCGTACGCCAGCCAGGCGGAACGGTGCCGGGTGGCGGCGGTGGTCGGCGGCGGCACGGTGAGCGTCATGCGTCCACCCTGCCGTCGCGGCGTGCACGGTCCCTCCCGATCGGGAGTGGACCGGCTCCCTCGTACAGGGGACCAGGCTCAGCCGGCGACGGTGTCGTCGCCGCCCCGGTGGATCCCGTCCCGGACGCCGAGCACGGTCAGGTCCACCACCCCCGTCGGGGCCGGGTCGTGCTCTCCGCCGGGCAGCGCACTCTGGGCGGGGTCAGCGCCGCTCGCGCCGCCGCAGGCCGCGGTCCGGGTGCCAGCTTTCGATCAGCAGATGGTCGGGCGGGTCGCCGACCCGGGTGAGCACCACCTCGGTCAGCTCGATCCGGAACCGGTGCGAGCCGTCCTCGCCCGGTGGTTCCTCGTGCGCCCGGCCGGCGATCTTCGCGTCGCCGCCCCACGACGCCGGATCGCCCTCCGGGGTGTCCTCGGTCGGGCAGTGCAGCGCTACTCGGGGATCGCGCCGCAGGTCGAGCGCCTTGAGCGCGTCGGGCATGCTGCCCAGCCGGAGCTGGCCGTCGTCGCAGAAGTCGAACTCGGTGCCGCTGATCCGCGGCGAGCCGTCCCGCCGCAGGGTCGCCATCGTGCCGTGCTTGCGGACGGTGAAACGGGCGCGTACCCGCGCCGCGAACTCGGGCTCGGATGCCACCAGATCGGACCACCATGTCATGCGGGCCAGCTTGACCGAAAACCCTGACATCCTGCGGCACCTTTGCCGGACGGGTCAGCGGATCTCAAAGCCCAGCGCCTGGGCCAGCACGATCGCCTGTTCGGCGTCGACGACCGCCCCGGCCCGCTCGACGGCGGTCGGGTCGAGCGCGGTCAGGTCGCTGCCGCGCAGATCGGCCCGGATCAGCTTGGCGGCGTGCAGCTGGGCACCGGAGAGGTCGACGCCGGTGACCGTGGCGCCGGTCAGGTCCGCACCGCTCAGGTCGACCTCGCGCAGGCGTACGTCGGTGAGGCGCACGCCGCGCAGGTCGGCGCCGGGAAGCGCGACGAAGGACCAGTCGCCGCCATCGACCCGCAGCGGGCGCAGGTCGCACTGCTCGAAGCTGCTGCCGACCAGCTTGCAGCCGGTGAACTCGGCCTCGAAGAAGTTGCACCGCTTGAAGGTGCACCGGGTGAAGGCCGAGTCGGTGTGCCGGGACGCGTTGAAGGCGACGTTGCCGAAGACGCACTCGGTGAAGACCGCCCCCTGGCTGACCGCCTCGGTGAGGTCGACGTGGAAGAAGGAGCACCGGACGAAGTGCCGGTCGCCGAGCTCCTCGGCGTACCAGTCCTCGTCACGGTAGGTGACGTCTTCAGTGTGCTCCGCCATCGGGTCAGATTAGTGGAGCCCGCCGACACTTTCCGGTCGGCGTACCGGCCGGTAGGTTCGGCGGCGTGAGCGTCGCAGTGAGCACAGACCCGGTCCGCATCGGCTTCGATCCCGCCCGACTGGCGCGGATCGACGAGCACTTCGGCAGGTACGTCGACGACGGCCGGCTCGCCGGCTGGCAGATCGTGGTGACCCGCCGGGGCGAGATCGCCCACTCCTCGACCTACGGCCTGCGGGACCGGGAGGCCGGCACACCGGTCGAGGCGGACACCCTCTGGCGCATCTACTCGATGACCAAGCCGATCACCTCGGTCGCCGCGATGATGCTCTGGGAGGAGGGGCGGCTCGAGCTGAACGACCCGATCAGCCGCTGGCTGCCGGAGTTCGCCGAGGTGCGGGTCTACGACAAGGGGTCGGTGCTCAAGCCGTACACGGTGCCGGCGGTCGAGCCGATCCGGGTCTGGCACCTGCTCACCCACACCGCCGGCCTGACGTACGGCTTCGCGCAGAGCACGGTGGTGGACGGCCTGTACCGGAAGGCGGGCTTCGACCTGAGCGTGCCGCCCGGCCTGGACCTGGCGGCGGCCTCGGCCGGCCTGGCCCGGCTGCCGCTGCTCTTCCAGCCGGGCACGAGCTGGAACTACGGCGTCTCCACCGACGTGCTGGGCCGGCTGGTCGAGGTGGTCTCCGGGCGGCGACTGGACGAGTTCTTCACCGAGCGGATCCTGCGACCGCTGGGCATGACCGACACCCGCTGGTGGGTCGACGAGCCGGACGCCAAGCGGCTGGCCGCGCTCTACACCCCGCACCCGACCACCGGGCAGACGATCCGCGCCGACGCCATCGGCCGGGCCGCGCTGACCGAGCCGAGCTGGCTGTCCGGCGGCGGCGGCCTGATCTCGACGGCCGCCGACTACCACCGCTTCACCCAGTTCCTGCTGCGCGGCGGCGAGCTGGACGGGGTACGCCTGCTGGGGCCCCGGACGGTGCGCTTCATGACCCGCAACCACCTGCCCGGCGGGAGCGACCTGGCCTCGTTCGAGCCGGAGGGCTTCGCCGAGACGGTGCTCGACGGCATCGGCTTCGGCCTCGGCTTCGCGGTGGTCCTGGACCCGGTGCCGTCCCGGGTGCCGAGCAGCGTCGGCGAGTACTACTGGGGCGGGCTGGCCAGCACCGCGTTCTGGGTGGACCCGGTCGAGGAGGTCACCGCGCTGCTGTTCACCCAGCTCATGCCCTCCAGCACCTACCCGCTGCGCTCGCAGCTGCGCCAGCTCGTCTACTCCGCGTTGATCGACTGACCGGCCACGGCGGTGGCGTGGAAGGCCCGGTCGACGGCCCTGCCGGCCGGCCCGGATCGCCGTTTACGGCACCGGCCGGGCGGTGCGCTTTCTAGCCTGGGGGCATGGCCAACATCGTCGTGTTCGGTGCGGGTGGGACGGCAGGCTCGCGGATCGCCGCCGAGGCGGTCGAGCGGGGTCACCGGGTCACCGCGGCGGTACGTCGCCCGGAGGCGACCAGCTACCTGGCGCCCGGCGTGCGTACGGTGACCGGTGACGCCACCTCGCCGCGCAGCGTACGCGAGTTGGCCGAGGAGGCCGACGTGTTCGTGGTGGCGATCGGCGGTGGCGAGCGGGAGCTGTGGCGCGACGCCGCCCGGGCGCTGGTGGACACGCTGTGCGAGCTGCCCGACCCGCCGCGGGTGATCCACGTCGGGGGCGGGGCGACGCTGCTCACCCCGAAGGGCACCCCGTACCTGGACGAGCCGGACTTTCCGGAGGAGTACCGGGACGCGGCGTTGGGCCAGGCCGAGGCGCTGGCCGTCTACCGCTCCTCGGCCGACGGGGTGACCTGGACGTACGTCTCCCCGCCGCCGCTGGAGTTCCACCCGGGCGAGCGGACCGGCCACTACCGCACCGGCACCGACCACCCGGTGGCCGATGACCAGGGCCGGTCGGTGCTCACCTACGAGGACCTGGCGGTGGCGATCGTCGACGAGATCGAGAACCCCCGCTTCGCCAACGCGCGCTTCACCGCGGCGTACTGAGCGGCCCGCACGGCCCGGTCGGTCAGTCGGCCAGCCGGGCGGGGAAGCCACCGGTGGCGATCGGCCCCCAGGCGTCGATGGTGATCCGGATCAGCGACTTGCCCTGCTTCACCATGGCCTGGCGGTACTCGTCCCAGTCCGGGTGCTCGCCGGAGATGCCGCGGAAGTATTCGACCAGGGGTTCGAGGGCCTCGGGCAGGTCGAGCACCTCGGCGGTGCCGTCAACCTGCACCCAGGGCCCGTTCCACTCGTCCGAGAGCACGCAGGCGGAGACCCGGGGGTCGCGGCGGATGTTGGCCACCTTGGCCCGCTCGGGATAGGTGGAGATCACCAGCCGACCCTCGGCGTCGACCCCGCCGGTGACCGGGGAGGACTGCGGCCGGCCGTCGGCGCGGGTCGTCATCAGCACGACCCTGTGCCGGGGGCGGAGGAACTCGAGCAGGGCATCCCGGTCGGCCCGGGTGTTGGTCGCGATCGTGCGTGCCATGCGTCGGTTCTACCAGCCCCGACTCGACGCCAGGCAGCAGCCCGGGCTACCGGCCGCCCCATGTCCCGCACCTGGCACGCGGAGGACGCCGGGCGTCAGCGGGGGCGGGCGGCAGCCCGGCGCGGGGACGCCTGGGCCGGCACCCGGGGACGCACGGTGGGCCGCCACGCGCGGCCGTTGGCGTAGATCACCCGGAAACCGAGATACGAGGCCAGCGGCGCCCAGTGCGCGGAGCCCATCCGCAGCTCGGCGGCGTTGTGCCGCTGCCCGTTGGCCAGCACGTCGAGCAGCACGGTCTCGAACGCGGCCGACTCGACCCAGTCGACGTCCCGGGTGAAGCCGCAGACCAGCGCCGCCCCGGTCACGTCGAGGAAGTCCCGCAACGCGGCGTCGGAGGCCCGCAGCACCGAGCAGCTGCCGAAGTAGAGGCGGCGCCCCTCGCAGCGGCCGGCCATCCGCTCGGCGACGTCTGCCAGCTCCACCGAGTCCCAGTCGGTGAGGCAGAGCCGGCTGGGTTCGCCGTGCATGGCGAAGAAGCCAACCCGGTAGTCGGCGTACTGCTTGAGCAGCCAGCGGTCGAGGAAGTAGTAGAGCTCGTCGCGGGTGGCGGCGTCCTTGTGGATGAAGCGGATCCGGCCCAGCCGTTCGAGCAGCTCGAGGGTGGGTAGGACGGAGCCCCGCTCGTTGAGGTCGCGGTGCCACTGCCCCTCGATGCAGAAGACGCCACCACGCGCCACCGCTCACCTCCCCCGCGCACGAAGCTCGCCGGGGGGCCGTCGCCGGTCCCCCGGGCAGACGTTACCGGTCGGGGGTCCCCCGGCAACATCACCCTCGGTGCCGCCGGGCAGCCATTCGCGTCACTTCTGGGTGCCGCTGCGCGCCGAACGGCCGAATGGGCGGTTCCGGTGCGGCCCGGCTCGGCATCAGCGTCAAGACCGTACAGAACCATGTCTCGAACGTCCTGCTCAAGCGCGGCGTCGCCGACGGGGGCGCAGGCGTTGTGCGCGCGACGCGGCGTACCCCGGCCCGGCTGACCGGCCGGCGGTCCCGGCCCACCCGCCGGGCCCGGCTACCGCTACCGTTCCCGGTCGGGGAGGTGCCGGTGTACGTCGTATCGGTGATCAACTACAAGGGCGGGGTCGGCAAGACCACGGTGACCGCCAACGTCGGGGCCGAGCTGGCCAACCGGGGCATGAAGGTGCTGCTGATCGACCTCGATCCGCAGGCCAGCCTGACCTTCAGCTTCTACGACCCGGACGACTGGCGGGACCGGCTGCGTGACGAGCGCACCGTCAAGCGCTGGTACGACGGTCTGCGCGGGGACGACCCGGCGGTGCCCCTCGGCGAACTGGTGGTCACCCCGGGCCCGGCGAACGCCCACCTGAAGGGCGCGGGGCGGCTCGACCTGATCGCCTCCCACCTGCAACTCGTCGACATCGACCTGGCCCTGGCGCGCGGGGTGGCCGACGGCGACGAGTACGACGCCGAGCTGTTCCGGGTCCGCGGCTCGCTCGCCGAGGGCCTGCACGACGCGGCGCTGGACCCGTACGACCTGGTGCTCATCGACTGCCCGCCGAACTTCAACGTGGTCACCCAGTCGGCGATCATCGCCAGCGACCACCTGCTCATCCCGGCCAAGGCCGACTACCTGTCCACCCTGGGCATCGACTACCTGCACGGCAACGTGCGGGAGCTGGTCGACCGGTACAACGCGGACTCCCGCCGGTTCGCCAGGATCCGCCGGCACCACAAGGTGGCCCCGGGCATCGCGGGCGTGGTGTTCACGATGATCCACCTGATGGCGCAGCGGCCGATCGCCGCGCACCAGGGTTACATGGACCAGGTCCGCGCGCTGGGCGTGCCGGTGTTCCCGACCGCGCTGCGGGAGAACGTGACCCTGTTCGCCGCGAACACCCCGCGCGGGGTGCCGGTGGTGCTGCGGGACCGGGTCACCGCGCCGGCGGTACGCGACGAGCTGCGGCAGATCACCACCGAGTTCCTCGCACACCTGCAGCCGGAGGGGTCGGCGGCGTGACGGACGCGAAGTTCTCCCGCGCCGTTCTGGCCCGGGTCGCCGAGTTCCTCCAGCAGCTGCCCGAGACCGACGTCGCCGACCTCGCCGAAGGGCGGGCCCGGCTGGCGGTCGTCCCGGCCGGCGCGGCCTCCCCTCAGGCGCCCACGGCCCAGCCGGCGCCGGCCGCCGGACCCGCACCGCGCCCGGCCGCGCCCGCCGTCGAACTCGACGCGGCCAGCACGGCGCTCACCGCGATGACCAGCCGAGACGACGGCGCGGCGTACCTGGCCCCGTGGGCGGTCAGGGATCTCCGGGCGTTGGCGGCGCGGCTGGGGCTGCGCGGCGTGACGGGTCTGAAGAAGGTCGACCTGATCGACCGGATCGTCGACCGGACCATCGGGTTCCGCCTGAACTCCAGCGCCATCCGCCGGCGGTGAACCGGCGGCCGGCCGGCGCCGGCCGCGACCCGACTCCCGCGACACCCGACCGGGGGCGGCCCGACCCACGCCCTGGGGCGGCCAGCCGCCTACGCTGGCCGTGAGGTACGCCGAGGCGAGGAGGAGAGATGGTCGAGCACCGGTACGCCGCCCTGCTGCGCGGCGTCAACGTCGGCGCTGTCCGGATCGCGATGGCCGACCTGCGCCGGCTGGTCACCGACCTCGGTCACGAGGAGGTCCGGACCTACCTGCAGAGCGGCAACGTGGTCTTCGGCAGCAGGGCGACCGACACCGCGAAGCTCGCCGAGGGCATCGAGCGCGCCCTCGCCCACGAGCTGGGGCTGACCGTGCCGGTGCTGGTACGCAGCAGCGCCGAACTGGCGGCGGTGGCCGACGGCAACCCGTACACCGATCGGCAGGACGACCAGACCCGGCTGCTGGTGGCGTTCCTGGGCACCGCGCCGGCCAAGGCGAAGGTGGCGGCCCTGACCGTGCCCGGCGGGGAGAACGTGGAGTACGCGGTGGCCGGTCGGGAGGTCTTCCTGCACTACCCCGACGACGGGTACGGCCGGTCGCGGTTCACCAACGCGTACCTGGAGAAGAAGCTCGGCGTGGTGGCCACCACCCGTAACTGGAAGTCGGTGTGCGCCCTGCGGGACCTGACGGCGGGCTGACGACGAGGGTCGACCGGCCTGCCGTCAGGTCCCGCGCGGCGCCTCGACTACGGACCGTAGGTGGTGATCACCACGCACGGGTACTGGCAGTTGCTCGTGTTGGTCGGTGCGGGCGTTGAGTGTTCCCGCGGTGGTGGTGTCCAGGTGAAAGGGTTACAGCCGTTCGGGTCGCATTCGTAGGTCGTGCTCCCGCCCCCCTCAGGGTGGCGACTCCGTCTGGGCGTTGTGCTGCTGGGCGGGTCCGTGGTGGCCGCCGGCGCGTCCGTGGTGGCCGCCGGTTGTTCCTTCGCCGGAGTCTTGCTCGGGGCCGGTCTGGTCCGGCTGGGGGGCGGCGACTGCGACGGCCGCGGCTTCGGGTCGGCGTCCTCGGTTTCGATCACCGCGCCCGTCGGGGTGGGGGCGGGAGCGGCTGGTTCGTCCCGGTCACGGATCAGTCGGGCGATGAACGCCAGGCCGATCAGCAGGATCAGTAGCACCAGCACGCCCGACAGGACACGTGCCGCCCAGCCGGTGCGGTACATGATCGGAGGTACCAGCCACCGCAGCCCCTCGGGTCGGGGGACCTCGTCTGCCGGGTCGTGGCGGTGGATCCCCTTCCACCGCCACTGCCGCTGCTCGGCGGTCGCGGAGGCCAGCGCGCTCGCGTCGTGGCCGGTGGCGGACCGTAGCGCGGGCCCCCGGACATCCTCGACAAGCGCCGCGTCCGCTCCCTCAGCACGTACCGTTTCCGGCCCCTCGCCACACGCCGCGGCCGCCCCCTCGACCCGCGCGGTGTCCGGTCCCGGGGTGTCCGCATCCAGCCCGGGACGGGCGGCGGGCAGGCCGGGCTCGGCGGCTGGCCCGAGGCCGGCCTCGGCCTTGGTCTCGTCGTCTCGCTCGGCCTTGGTCTCGTCGTCACGCTCGGCCTTGGTCTCGTCGTCACGCTCGGCCTTGGGCTCGTCGTCACGCTCGGCCTTGGTCTCGTCGTCTCGCTCGGCCTTGGGCTCGGCCTTGGGCTCGGCGTCAGGCTCGGCTACGGCGGCCGGCACATTGCCCGGGCCCGAAGCCGACCCCCGGTCCCGAGCGGCAGCCAGCCCCCGGTCCGGATCGGCAGCCAGCCCCCGGTCCGGATCGGCAGCCAGCCCTCGGTCCGGATCGGCAGCCGACCCCCGGTCCCGAGCGGCAGCCAGCCCCCGGTCCGGATCGGCAACCGGCGGAGGCACCGGATCGGCAGCCGGCGGAGGCACCGGACCGGCGGCCGACTCCGAGACCGGATCGGGCGGCTGCGCACTCTCGGCCGTCGCGGGCGGGGCCGGCTCAGGCACTGCCGGTCGGGGTGGCGCCCCGGTGTCGGCCGGCCGGGGTTGAGTGGCTGCGACGGCAAGGTGGCGACGCACGTTCAGCCAGGCCTCGACGGCGCCGTCATCGCCGCCGCACGCCCGGACGAACGTGGCGAGCAGGTCCTCCCGGGGCAGCGTGGTGCGGGCCAGCACGGCGGCGATGGTGCTGTGCGGCAGTACGCCGCCCGTAGCGGCTGCCCGGCGCTGCAACTGCCGGTAGGTCAGGCCCGTCCACTCCTTGAGCGCGCGCATCGCGTTGACCAACTCGGCCGGCGTCTCGGCACGGGGTGCCTGCGTCGGGTTCGCCGTGGCCGCGGTGTCCGGCCCTGCGGTTGGTCCGCTGTCACTCTCGATCGAGCTGGCTGCTTTCTGGTCCAGCCGCAGCACGTCAGTCGTCTCCTCCTCCCGACGACCGTGCGAGGGTCCTCGACCCTGACCGGTCCTCGTGGTCGCCCACGGGCCATTCCTGAAGGGGTTGAGCAGCGCGCCATCGAGAACCGCCAAAGGTCCGATGAGGACGGTTGGAGGACGCTCCGGCTCAAAATACCGGAGCGCCAGGGCCGCCGGGGTACCCGACGATCGGTGGATGCCCGTTCAGCCGGGGCGCTGCGCGACGACGACATTCAGCGGCCGTCATCGTGGCCCGCGACCGAACCCGGTCGCGGGCCACCTCCCCGACTGTGGGCAGTTCGCCGCGTCCCGGGTCAGAACCGGTAGGCGGTGTGGTACTCGGGCACCAGCACCCGGCTGCGCGGCGACACCCGGCGCACGGCGGCGATCAGGTCGTCCAGGCGTTCCCGGTCAGTCTTCTCGACCACCGGCGGATTGGTCAGCCGGGTCTCGAAGTTGTCCCAGTGCACCGGCACCACGACCTCCGGGTAGTCCAGCGCCGCCATCAGCCGGGGCACGTAGTCGGCGGTCGCGGTGGTCGCGGCCGAGGCCACCATCGCCACGTCCGGGGCCAGCCCGGCGAGGTTGCGCTCGTTGAGGTCGCTGGCGCCCATGAAGAACACCGCCGGGCCACCGGCGATCCGGATCTGGTACGCCAGGGTGTCCCCCTCGGGCAGGTCGGCGACGGTCTCCGGCTTCGGCGGCGGGCTGAGCCGTACGCCGGGGAAGGCCACCGACCACGACGCGTTGCGACTGTGCAGGGAGCCGACCACCTCGACCGTGTAGGTGCCGAAGTCCAGCACCTCGCCGCCCTTGACCGGGGCGAGCCGCCCCGACGGCAGCCCGTACGCCAGCCCGAGGTGGTAGGCGGTCAGCGTGCCGAAGACGCGGGCGCCGGTACGGGCGGCGATGTACGGCACGTCGTTGTAGTGGTCCCAGTGGGTGTGGGTGACCAGGATGTTCTCGGCCCGGTCGACGAGCGGGTCGATGACGTCGGTGCGCACCTCCAGCGGGGTGTCCGGCCGGAAGGAACCCTTGAACAGCCCGGTGTCGAAGCGGCTGAGGTACGGGTCGACCAGCACGGTCCGGTCGCCGATGTCGATGCGCCAGCCGGACGTACCCCACCAGCGGAAGCTGACCGCGGCGGAGCGCCGGCCGCGGGCGGCGGTGGCCGCCGGAGTGGCGTGGGCCGGGGTGGCGTGGGCCGGAGTGGCGTGGGCCGGGGTGGCGTGGGCCGCGGTGGCGGTGACGATTCCGCCGGCCGACACGGCGGCGGCGCCCAGCGCGGCGTCGCGCAGGAGGCGACGGCGGTCGTAGGAGCGGTGTTCGAGCATGGTGATTCCTCCCCGTGGGGTCGGGTGAACGTACGACCATGCCATCACCGGCCGGCCCGCCCTGTCCAAGATCGACCAGCCGCACTGTCGATACGCGACGGCATATCAGACCAGCTCACGGGCGCTGCCGCCGACGGGTGGGCGCCCGGATTCAGGTTGCCCGCAGCGCCTCGACGGCGGTCCGGGCCGCCTCGCCCATCGCCAGGTCCACGTCGATGCGCCGGGTGCTCAGCCGCTCGGTGCGGGCGAAGACCGCGATGGCGTACCGGCGCCCGTCGGGGTACTCGGCGACGCCGGCCTCGAGGTGCAGGCCGGGCAGGGTGCCGGTCTTCCCGGCGACCCGGACGCCGGGCGGGAAGCCGGAGGCGACCCGGGTCCAGAACAGCTGCCGGCTCATCAGCTCGCGGACCATCGCGCAGGCGGCCGGCGGCCCGGCCTCGTCGCGCCAGATCAGGCCGAGCAGCCGGGTGATCTCCCGGGCCGTGCTCGAGGTGGTGTGTCGCGGGTCGAAGACCCGCATCGACCGGATCTGTTCGGCGCTCAGGGTCGGGAGGATCCGGGCGAAGTCGGCCTCGCTACGGGCACCGACGTCCGCGAGCATCACCTCGACCAGTTGGCGGGGGCCGCCGACGATCCGGGTACGCGGCAGCTCCAGCTCGGCGGCGAGCATCGGCAGCACGTCCGGCCCGACCCGGCGCAGCAGCAGGTCAGCGGCCGTGTTGTCGCTGACGGACATGGCGAAGTAGGCGAGGTCGCGAAGGGACACCTCGACGTCGTCGGCACAGCCGGCGACGCCCCAGCCTCCGAGCCGGTCCGCGGCGCGCACGAGCACCCGCTCCGTCGGGTCGAGCTGCCCGGCGACGACCTGCCGGGCGAACTCCAGCACCAGCAGGATCTTGAAGACGGAGGCGATCACCACCTGCTCGTCCGCCCGAACGGCCACCTCCCGCCCCGGCTCGTCCACATCCACCACATGCACAAACCCCTCTCAGAATCCACAACGACCGCTACGCGGACTCTCGGGGTAGCTCCCGGTGGGGC
>NZ_JBEYER010000011.1:0-94658 GCF_040634005.1 Micromonospora sp. NPDC007271 | reverse complement strand
AGCAGCCCAGCCGCTTCCTGCACGAGCTGGGCGCCGGTGAACCGCCCGCGACGGGGGCGCCGGCACGGCCCTCGGCGTGGCCGGTCTGGTCGCCGGCCTGGCCGGTCTGGTCCTCGGCGGGCTGGCCTTCCTGCGTACCCGTCAGGAGCCCGCGTCGAAGGCCTGACCAGCGCCGCTGCTCGCCGGCCCGCCGGATCTTCCGGCGGGCCGGCCGGCTTTGGGTAGTCCTTGAGGCGCTTGCCGTGGATATCCGGCGATTGTCCGGTTCGCGTCGGTAAGGTCGGCCGGGTGGTTGGCTACCGAAGGGGACGACGCGAATGCGGTTCGTGCGAACGATCGCCGGCATGCTGCTGTTGGTCATGGGGATCCCGGCGTTGCTGCTCGGGGCCGGTCTCTGGACCGCCGCCCGGCACGCCAGCCCGGACGGCGGTTTCGACGCCCGCTTCGAGACGGTCCACACCCCCGGCCAGGCCCTCGTGGTCACCGACGTGGACGCACTGCTCCGCGAGGAGGTCCCCTTCGCCCGCGCCGGGCAGGCCCGGCTGCGGCTGACCGCGCGTACCCCCGACGGCCCGGCCTTCCTCGGCCTGGCCCCGGCCGACGAGGTCGGCCGGTGGCTGGCCGCCGTCCCGCACGCCACGGTGCGGCGGGTCGCGCTGGCCCGAGGCCCGCTGCCGGTCCGCGTGGAGCCGGCCGGCCCGCCCGCCGCCGGCACCACCGCCACCGCCCCCCACGGGCAGGGCTTCTGGGTACGCGCGGGGAGCGGCACGCTGGACTGGAGTCCCGCCGAGCTGGCCGGCCGGTCGCTGAGCCTGGTGGTGATGCGGCCGGACGGCGGCGCCGACCTGACCCTGGACCTGCGGGCCGAACTGCGGGCCGGCTGGTTCTCCGGAATGGCGTGGGCGTCGCTCGCCGGCGGGGTGCTGTTGGTGGTCCTCGCCGTGGTGCTGCTGCTGCGCCCGGTCCGCCCGCGCGAGGTGGTCTTCGTGGTCGAGCCCGACCAGGTCCCGCTGCTCGCCGGGCGGCTCGGGGTCACCTCGCTCAGCGGGCTCGGCGGCCGCGAGGAGCCGGGCACGCTGCCCGAGCGGCAGCTGGTCGCCGTCGGATCGGCGCCCGCCGAACGGTCCAGACCGGCGATCGGGCCGGTGCCGAGCCGGCGCCCGGAGACCCTCGCGGACCTGCCCGCCGGCCCCGCCTGGTCCTGGCCGCTCGCCTCGACCCCCGAGACACCCCGGCCGGTGGACCCGGCGGCCCGGCGGGGCCCCGCCGACGCCTGATCCTCGCCCGCCCCCAAGGCAGGTGGCCCTCCGCGCTGCCGACGCGAAGGGCCACCGTCACCGGGGGAATTCGGTGCTACCTGGGAGAAAATTGAGGTAGTTGGGATCACATTAGCGCTGAAGTCCGCCGCTCGCGAGATCTGTCCATTTGGTGCAAGTTTCAGGGTTCGGTCCGGCGGCCCGCGCCGGTCGGCGGCCGCGCCGGCAGCGCCGCCAGCAACAGCAGGCTCAGCAGCACGTACGCGTTTCGGGCGAGGAACTCGCCGACATCGTCGGTACGGGTCGGGGCCACCCCCCAGTCCAGGAAGGTGACCACCCCGTAGATCACCACGAAGCCGGTGCCGGCCGCCAGCGCGAACAGCCGGCGGCGCTGCCCGGCTCCGGCCAGCACGTCCCGCCGGGTGTCCAGCGCGGCGTCGACCAGCACCACCACCGCCGGAATGAACCAGTACAGGTGGTGCGTCCAGGTGATCGGGCTGACCAGCCCACCGACCAGGCCGGTGAGGGTCAGCCCGGCGAGCGCGTCGCCGGCCCGGGCCACCCGCGCGGCCCGCCACAGCCCGTACCCGACGACCACCGCGACCAGCAGCAGCCAGGCGAGCTGGCTCGGCTTCTGCGGGGCGGTGAGGCGGCTGAGCAGGCCGAACAGCGACTGGTTGCCGGTGTAGTCGGTGCGCCCCACCCGGTCGGTCGCCCACAGCTCGTGGGTCCAGAACCGCCATGAGTCGCGCGGTGCGACCGCCGCGGCCAGCAGAGTGGCCAGCGCCGCGGTCGCCGAGGCGACCACCGCCGCCCGCCAGCGCCGGGTGGCCAGCAGGTAGAGGATGAAGATGCCGGGAAAGAGCTTCAGCGCCGTCGCCAGCCCCACCCCCAGCCCCGACCAGCGCCGCTCCCCGGGTACGGCGAAGAGCAGGTCCGCGAGGATCAGCACCACCAGCAGCATGTTGATCTGACCGAAGGTGAGCGTCTCCCGGGTGCTCTCCACGGCGAGGACCAGCAGGACGGCCACCGTGACGGCGAACACCCGGGGCAGGCCGTGCCGCTCCACCACCGGCAGCACCAGCCACCGGGTCGTCACCACCAGGCCGAGCAGGGTCAGTACCGTGAAGATCGCCACCGTGGCGCCGAGCGGCAGCAGCGCGAACGGCCGCAGCAGCAGCGCCGCGAAGGGCGGATAGGTGAAGTAGAGCGCCCCCTGCACCCGGTCCGCCTGGACGTAGTCGTAGAGCGGGTGCCCGGCCGCCCACCAGTCCATCGCCCGCATGTAGATCTTCAGGTCGAAGAAGTCGTGGCCCAGGCCGGGGCGGTACAGGGCCGGCAGCACCGCCGCGAGAGCCACCACCGTGACGAGCCGACGGGCCGCCCGGCCCCCCGGATCGTCCTCGGTGACGGCGGGTGGTGCGACGGGATCGGCGGGCACGCAGAAACACTAGCGGTCCACCGCAGGGGCCGGATGCTCCCGGCACGGGCGGGTCGGCGGCGCGTAGTCTGTTCCGGTGGCTGATCTTCTCGTCTGGATCGATTGTGAGATGACCGGGTTGGACCTCCGCCGGGACGCCCTGATCGAGGTCGCCGCGCTCGTCACCGACCCCGACCTGAACGTGCTCGGGGAGGGCGTGGACGTGGTCATCCACGCCGACGAGGCGGCCCTGGACGGGATGCCGGAGATCGTCCGGACCATGCACGGCAAGTCCGGCCTCACCGAGGAGGTGCGCCGCTCGACGGTCACCCTCGCCGAGGCCGAGGACATGGTGCTCGACTACGTCGCCACGTACGTCAAGGACGTCCGCAGCGCGCCGCTCTGCGGCAACTCGATCGCCACCGACCGGGGCTTCATCGCCCGGGACATGCCGCGCCTCGACGCGCACCTGCACTACCGGATGATCGACGTCTCCTCGATCAAGGAACTGTGTCGGCGCTGGTACCCGCGGGTGTACTTCGGGCAGCCGCAGAAGGGGCTGGCGCACCGGGCCCTCGCCGACATCCGGGAGAGCATCCGCGAGCTGGAGTACTACCGGCGGACGATCTTCGTCCCGTTGCCCGGTCCGGACGTGGACAGCGCCAAGGCCATCGCCGCCCAGCTCTGAGCCGCCTGGCCGCCCGGGGCGGAACCCGCTGGACGGGGCTGCCACGGGTGTGGCTATTATTAGTCCGCACCCCCGCCGGGTCGACCGGCGCGGAGCGCATGGTGGCTGTAGCTCAGTTGGCAGAGCACCGGGTTGTGGTCCCGGTTGTCGTGGGTTCAATTCCCATCAGTCACCCGGTGACGGAAGCCCCCTCCCTTCGGAGGGGGCTTTCGCCGTCTCTGGCCCCGACACGCGAGGAGCCCCCTCCATCGGGGAGGGGGCTCCTCGCGGCGTACGCGCCGGTCAGGCGGTCGGCCCGGCGCTGGGCTCGCCGGTGGTGTCCGGGTCCGCGGTCGGGCTGACCTCGTCGTCCGGCTGCGTCGGCGGCTCGTACGGCAGGGCGCTGCCCTTGACGTACTCGTCCCAGCTCATGTTCCAGTCCGTCCAGCCGTTGCCGTTCTGGAGCTTGCGTTCGGTGCCCTTGACGGTGATCGGGTCGCCGATCCGGGTGTTGGTGAAGAGCCAGGCGCCGTCCTTCATCGAGACGTTCACACAGCCGTGCGAGACGTTCTGCCGGCCCTGCACCCCCTCGGACCAGGGCGCGGCGTGGATGAACTCGCCGCCCCAGGTGAGCCGCTGGGCGTAGTCGATCTCGGTGCGGTAGCCCTCCTCCGGGCCCAGCTCCTCCATCGTGTCGAAGACCGTGTGCCGCTTCTTCTCGATCACCACCATGGTGCCGCTGGACGACGGGGTCGACTTCTTGCCGAGGCTCACCGGGATCGTCTTGATCACCTTGCCGTTCTTGGTCACCGTCATCCGCTTGGTGCGGTTCTCGACGGTCATCACGAGTGACGGGCCGATCTTGATGTCGACGGTCAGGTCGGCCCGGCCGTACCAGCCGGCACCGAGCGGCAGCCCGCCCGCCTGCACCCGGTAGCTCACGGTGCTGTTCGGCTTCCAGAACTCCTTGGGCCGGTAGCGGACCTCGGTGGGGCTCACCCAGTGCCAGATGCCCTCCTGGGCCGGCTTCGAGGTCACCGTCATCCGGCGCTGGACGTCGTCCCGGTAGTCCTGCGGGATGGCCTGGCTGAACTTGACGATCAGCGGCATGGCCACGCCGACCACCTGGTTGTCGCCGAGGAAGCTGCTGACCCGGATCTGCTTGGTGGGCTTGGCCATGGTGGTGAAGGTGCTGGTCGCCGTCGCCGGCTTGCCGTCGTCGCCGGTCGCGGTCACCGTCGCGGTGTACGTCTGGCCGTACTCCAGCGCGCCGGCCGGCAGCCAGCTCTTTCCGTCGGCGGCGAGCTTGCCCTTGACGGCCTTGCCAGCGGCGTCCTTCAGCTCGACCGTGGTCTCCGTCGCCTCCTCGATGGTGAAGGAGATGGCGGTGGCGGCCGGGACGTTCTTGGCGTCGGCCTTGGGCTCGATGATGGTGGCCGTCGCCTTCGGGGGCGGCGCGCTCTCGCCGCCGCCCTGCCAGCTGCTGCCGGGCTTGTCGCCGTCATTGCTGCTGGTGCAGGCGGAGGTCAGAGCAACCGCGGCGGCGAGCACCGCGGCCGCGAACACGCGGCCTCGCCTGCCCCGCCGGCCGGCGCCCGGCCGGATCAGCTCGTCCTGGCTAGCTCGCATGATTCCCTCACAGTCGTGATCCCCGATCCCATCGTCCCCTACAGACGCGCGAATACGGATACCCGTTGCCGGAAGTGAAGCGAAACACTCCGACCGCAGCGTAACCGTTCTGATACGCTCCGGCTTTTCGTGAACGGGTCTCAGGTCGACCCCCGCCGCCGGCGGCGGGGGTCGGGCCCGACCTGGGTCAGGCGGCCCACCCCGATCGCGTCACGCCAGCTCAGAGGGCCGGCCCGGCCCCGCCGTCGGGGACCGGGAGCGCGCTGCCCGCGACGAACTGCGACCAGCTCATGCTCCAGGCCGTCCAGCCGTTGCCCGGCGCCAGTTTCCGCTCGGTGCCCTTGACCGTGATCGGGTCACCCACCAGCGTCCTGCCGAACAGCCAGCGCCCGTTCGCCATCGAGACGTTCACGCAGCCGTGCGAGACGTTCTGCCGGCCCTGCACCCCCTCGGACCAGGGCGCGGCGTGGATGTACTCGCCGCCCCAGGTGATCCGCTGAGCGTAGTCGATCTTCGTGACGTACCGGTTGTTCGGGTTCGGCTCGTCCCGGGTGTCGAAGACCGTCGACTCCTTCTTCTCCATCACCACCATCGTGCCGCTGGAGGAGGGAGTGCTCTTCTTGCCCAGGCTCACCGGCAGGGTCCGGATCAGCGCGCCGTCCTCGTACACGCTCATCTGCTTGGTCGCGTTGTCGACCTTCATCTCGAAGCTGCGGCCGATCTTGGCGGTCGCGCTCCGGTCGACGTTGCCGTAGCGGCCGTTGCTCAGCGGGATCCCGGCCAGCGCCAGCCGTACGGTGATCGTCGTGCCCGGCTTCCAGTACTCCGGCGCCCGGTAGTAGGCCTGCGTGCCGCTGTCGATCCAGTGCCAGGCGCCCGGCTGCGGCGGGTCGGTCTGCACGAACATCCGCTTCTGCACCGCGGCCCGGTCCTTCTTCGGGATGCCCGGCGAGAACTCGGCCACCACCGGCATCGCCACCCCGTACGTCTTGTCGCTGAACAGGTACAGCCCCGAACCGATCATCGACTTCGGCTTCGCCATCGTGGTGAAGGTGCTGGTTCCCTGGTGCGTCTGGCCGTCCGCGCCGGTGCCGGTGACGGTGGCGGTGTAGCGGGTGGCGTACTTGAGCGGGGCGGACGGCACCCACGACGAGCCGTCGCGGCGCATCCGGCCCGCGACCGTCGTGCCGTTCGCGGCGGTGAGGACGACCTGGGAGACCTTCCCGCCACCGGGGATCTCCGCGCTGATCTCGGTGCTGACCGGGCGGCGGGTCGCGCCGTCGGCCGGGCTCACCCGCAGCGGAGGCGGGTCCTGCTGCGGCGACCCGTCCGCTGTGCCGGGCGTGGTCACGGCTGCCGTGGCGGACGGATCGGCCTGCTGCCCGCCGGCCACGAACGCCGGCTTCTTCTGGTCGTCCCCGCACCCGGTCAGTGCCAGCGACGCCGTGAGGACCAGGGCGCCCACCGTCGCCCCGGCCCGCGCGAACCTGCCCATCCCCACCCCTGTTCTCGCGTGTCTGGCGCACATCGTGCCGTATGACCGCCATGGCCTCGGACCCCTCGACCGGTTCGGCGGTAAGTTTGGATGGTTTTGGCCGTTAAGCTTGGCCGAAGAGGGGAGCCGGGGATCGGATTGGAATCCGGGTCCACGGGCGTGCTAGTGTTCTCCCCGTTGTCAGCGAGCGCCGCTAGCTCAACTGGCAGAGCAGCGGACTCTTAATCCGCGGGTTCGGGGTTCGAGTCCCTGGCGGCGCACCAACGATCAAGGCCCTGGACTGGCGTATAGCGCCGAGTCGGGGCCTTTTTCATGTCCGCGCCGATGACCCGGTGCTCCCGGGCCCGAAGGCCGGGCGGGTTACCGCGGATGGTGCCGGCACGTCGGCGCCGCGCTCGGCCGGCGAGGCCTACCGCATGCTGGAGCAGGGCGAGCGCCGCCGTGGGCGGCGAATGATGATCCGCCCGTCGCGGGCCGGGTGGCCACCGGCAGACCCGGTCGGGGGGCGTGTTACCGTTTCTCCCCGTTGCCGGCGAGCGCCGCTAGCTCAACTGGCAGAGCAGCGGACTCTTAATCCGCGGGTTCGGGGTTCGAGTCCCTGGCGGCGCACCAACGATCAAGGCCCTGACCTGGTGGTTCACACCGAGTCGGGGCCTTTTCGGGTACGTCGGTGGTGGGTGGTCGCTCGGTGGGTGCTCGGGAGCCGTTGGACCGCATTCGTCCCTGACCGACATCCCACGCACTCGCCAGACGTTGCAGCGCAACGGATACGAGTGCCGCACTGTGCAGGTCTGCGAGCTGGACATCGCCTTGCGCCGCTACGCGATGCACCGCGACTTCTTCGCGTGCCCGCTCAGATCGGTCAACGGCGCACCCGATAGCGCAGGTGAAGCACCCGGTTGCCCTGAATCACCACGTCAGGATCCTCCAACAGGTGCTGCGCGTGGACCGACCCGAAGTAGCGCTTGCCGGAACCGAACACGACGGGTACGACGTCCATGCGCACCTCGTCGATCAGGCCCGCGGCAAGCACCTGGCCACCGACGTCGCCGGCGGCGACCTCGACCATGCGGTCACCCGCGAGCTCCTGCGCCTTGGCCACGGCTGCCTCGACGCCGTCGACGAAGTGAAACGGCGCCTCGGGGTCCCAGCCCTCGGGCGCCGGCCGGTGCGTCACGACGACCACGTGGTCGATCCCGCCCGGAGGCTTCCCGTCCCAGCCGTCCGTCATGTCGAAGACGTGGCGGCCGACGATTGTCGCCCCGATCTGGTCCCAGTACGGCCGGGTGTAGTCGTAGGACGTCTGCGACACCTTCACCTCGCCGCTCTCGTCCAACGGGACGTCGCCGCTGGACAACCAGTCGAACAGCGGTCCGGGCTGGTCGTTCTCGTCCGCGACGAAGCCGTCCACCGACACCGAGCTGTACATGACCACCTTGCCCACGGGGCTCTCCTCTGCTTTGGGGTGCCCACAAATTAGCGTGTCGTGAGCTGTCGCTCTTGTAAGAAATCAATCGGCCGGCAGCGGCCAGCTGTCCAGCACGTGGCCGGGATGTTCGCGCAGGAACCGCCGCCGGACTTCGACGTACCGGGTCGGCGTGAGCCCGGTGAACGCCCGGAACTCGTGGCCGAAGTGGGCCTGGTCGAAGTAGCCTGCGCCAGCGGCGAGGTCGGCCCAGTCGATCGGTCCGGCGGGGTTGATGGCGAACACGGTGGCGGCGAAGCGGGAGGTGCGGGCCAGCCGCTTCGGCGTGACGCCGATGAGCTCCTTGAACCGCTGTGTCAGATGAGTGGCGCTGACACCGGCTGCCACGCTCAGGTCGCCGATCGCCACCGCCCCGCTGGTCGCCGCGATGACGCTGCTCGTATGGCGGACCAGCCCCAGGCCGGCGGTCTCGCACAGCCGTCGCATCAGCTCCTCCTCGAGCAGCGTCAGCATCTCGTGCGGTCCGTCCGCCGTGGCCAGCCGGTCTCGCAGCTCAGCAATGGCGGGCCGGCCCCAAACCTGCTCTACCGTCACCGGCCGGTCACACAGCTCGGCCGCGGGTATCGGCAGGAACGGCGCCAGCCCCCACGGCTTGAAGTGCACGCCGACGGACCGGGTCCGGAGTGGGTAGCCGAACTCCAACGCGCGGGTGGGCATGGTGACCACGCAGCCGTCGGCGTACTCGGCCGTCTCGACGTCGGTGCCGGCGCGGATGCGGAACGGCGCCCCGAGGTTGACGATGAGCAACGCCGACGGCATCGGCGGCAGCGTCAGCCGGGCGTACGGCGGCGCACCCTCCAGGTAGTAAAGGTCGTCGATCAGCCCGTCCAGCGGCGGTCGCGGCACTCTGGACACGTACTCCACGCCCACAGTATCGCCGGCGCCCCGCCGGCATCGAGCGCCGAAATGGTCCAGCCGCGCTGCCCCCAGCATCGAGCCGGCGCCGATCCCGGACGAGCGCCCGGCCGCGGCCATTTGCGTGGGACAAGGCCGGCGGCGCCGCCCCCGCGCTGATCGCGCAGACCGTACGGTTCGCCCTCGACCACGGCTACCACGTGGTGCTGGACGGCATCATGCACACCGACCGCCACCGGGACATGCTGACCGACCTGCGCGACGGTCACCGCGGACGGTCGCTGTTCTGCTACCTCGACGTGTCCCTGCCCGAGACGCTGCGGCGACACTTGACCCGCCCGCAGGTCAGCGAGTTCACCGCCGAGCACATGAGCGGCTGGTACGCCCCCACGACATCCTGGGCTGGCCCGACGAACTCATCCTCCCGGAGACCACCAAGCTCGAAGAAGCCGTCGAGGCCATCGCCGCAGCCGCCGGACTACCCCAAACCGGACGGGACGACGATCTGCTCCCGATCAAGCGCGAGCTCGCCGCAGATCTTGGAAGGAAGACGCCCCTGGAGGGGCCGGATTCTTCCAAGATCTCAGAGGTGCAGGGTGTATCTCGTCTGGGGGCTCATACGCTGGGCTGCGGAGACAAGGCAGGCGAGGGGATCTGGAATCCGCGTTGCTGGCCAGGGAGAGGAGCGGCATGTCAACTGAGCCGGAGCCGGAGCCGGGGCTCGCGCCGGAGCACGCGGGGCCCCGCTACCAGGGTGACCCGATCATGCTCACCGTCGACGGGGAGGAGTTCCGCGTTCGGGTCCGTGCCGACCAGCCCGGCTCCTACGACTTCGACTGGCTCAGCGGCCCGCACGACTACGGCTTCGGGCACTTCGGACCCCGCGCGCTGAGCCGGTCCGAGCTGGAGGAGGCCATCCGCGGCTTCCTCGCCGGGATCGACCCCGCCACCGGATACCTGGCGGAATAGGCGGCTCCAAGGCCGATCGCGCTCACCCCTGACCTGCGTGACCCGGCCGGCGGAGGTAGACCAGCACCGCGAGCACCCGCCGGTGGTCCTCGGCCGAGGTCGCCAGGCCGAGCTTGGCCATGATCGAGCTGACGTGCGTCTCGACGGTCCGCTCGGTGAGCCACAGTCGGCGGGCGATCCCGACGTTCGTCCGTCCCTGGGCCATCAGCGCCAGGACCTCCCGCTCGCGGGCGGTGAGGGTGCTGAGCGGGTCCTCCGGCGGTCGGTGGCCGATGAGCCGGGTGACCACCTCCGGGTCGAGCGCCGACCCGCCCGCGGCCACCCGCCGCAGGGAGTCGAGGAAGTCGTCGACGTCGAGGACGCGGTCCTTGAGCAGGTACCCGAATCGTCCGCCGGTGACCAGATCCACCGAGTGCCGGGTCTCGATGTGCTGGGAGAGCAGCACGATGCCCAGCTCCGGATACCGCGCCCGGATCTGTCGTGCCGCCCGGGCGCCGTCGTCGGTGTGGTCGGGCGGCATCCGCACGTCGATGATGGCCAGGTCGGGGGCGGCCTCCTCGGTGGCGGCCAGCAGGCTCGGCGCGTCGACCGCCTTGCCGACCACCTCGTGGCCGGCGTCCGCGAGCAGCCGGGCCAGTCCCTCCCGGAACAGCGCCGAATCCTCGCCGATCACGATCCGCACGGCAGCACCGCCTCGACGCGGGTCCCGTCGCCCGCCCCGCCGGCCACCGTGAGCGAGCCCCCGGCGGCGGCCACCCGGTCGCTGAGGCCCGCCAACCCGCCGCCCGGCCGCACGCGGGCCCCGCCGACGCCGTCGTCGCGGACCAGCACGGTCAGGTCGCCGTTCGTGCGGGCCACCTGCAGGTGTACGGCGGAGGCGCGGGAGTGCTTGACCACGTTCGCCAGGGCCTCGCTGGCCACGTAGTAGGCGGTGGTGGCGAGGTCCTCGGGCACCGGCTCGCGGCAGACGTCGAGCGTGACCGACAGCGGCACGCCGCGGACCAGCATCGTCAGCGCATTCGCCAGCCCCTCGTCCAGACTGGACGGGCGCAGCCCGTGCGCGATCTCCCGCAGCTCGGCGACCGCGGTGCCGAGTTCGGCGACCGCCTGGTCGAGCACCCCGGCGACGTCGGCCTCGGGGAGCCGCCGCTGGGCGAGCCGCAGCGCCATGCCGAGCGAGACGAGCCGCTGCTGGGCCCCGTCGTGCAGGTCGCGTTCCAGCCGCAGCCGCTCGGCGTACCCGGCGCGCAGCAGCCGCGCCCGGCTGGCCTCCACGTCGAGCAGGGCCCGGCGGAGCTGCAACCGTAGCCGGACCACCTCGACGAGCAGCGCGCACGCCTCGGCGAGCTCGCGCATCAGCTCGCGGGTGGTGGTCTCGCCGCGGACGAGGACGCCGATCTGCTGGCCACCCAGCCGGATCACGGTCGCGTCGTCGGCCGCCACGAAGCTCGCCCCGCCCGCGGTGACCAGCTCGTCCGTGCCCGGCATCCGGTAACCGACGCGTACCTGCGGATCACGCAGCGCCTGCTGCAGCGCCTCCTCGAGGCGCTCCGGCGCCGCCTCGCCGGCGTGCATCCGGGCGCGGAGGTCGTCGATCGCCGCGAGCGCCGCCCGGCGGGCGGGATAGCACCGGCGGTCCACCTGACGTTGCAACCGGACGCGCAACGGGGACAGGGCGAGCGCGCAGACCGCCGTGGCCCCCGCCGCGGCCACCGGCGACGAGCGCCCCGCGGCCAGGCCGGCGACGAGCATGGCGGCCGTGTAGAACGCCAGCAGCGCGGCGGTGACCAGCCCGTAGGTGACCGTGGCGCTGAGCGCCTTGTCCACGTCGTACAGGTCGTGCCGGAGGATGCCGATCGTGGTCGCCGTCGGGATCGCGATCAACGTCGCGGCGAGCCCGATCACGACCAGGTCCGGCCCGTCCAGCAGCAGGTAGCTCAGCCAGCACAGCAGCAGCGTCGCGGGCAGGAAGAACGCGCCGAGCGCGAACCACTTGAGCTGCGCCCGGCGTACCGGGTCGGTGGCCCGGCGGTAGCGCACCACCATCGCCACCGCGGACGCCACGAGCAGGGCGAGCAGCCCGGGCAGCAAGGCGACCGCGATCGGCTCCAGCACCCGCGCGACCGGCGGTGGCGGGGTGCCGAACGCGTGCTCGGCGTCCGCGAACGGCGGCGGGAAGGGGGCCGGGTCGAGGCCGGTGAGCACGATGAACGCCGCCGGCACCAGCACCAGGCCGGCGGCCACCACCCGCCAGCGCCGGCCGGGCAGCAGCCGCCCGTCGGGGAAGAGCAGCATGAGCAGCGCCGCCGGCAGGTAGTTGAGCATCCAGGAACCCTGGCCGACGGTGGCCAGGAGGGACGACACCGGCAGCCGCCCCGGACGGTGCGCCACGAGGTACGCGTAGACGTCGGTCAGGGCGACCCAGATCGCGAGCAGCCCGAAGAGGGTGAGCAGCGCTCCGATCACGTTGGCCGGGCGCTTCGTCACGATCAGCATGCCCAGGGCCACGGAGGCGGCGGCGAGCAGGCAGGCGCTCACGAAGTAGACGATGTGGCCGCCGTCCGCGCCGAGGGCCAGCAGCCAGCCGCCCACAGCGACCAGCACGACGGACACCACCGCCATGGCGTACGCGACCAGCCTCGGCACGGTCATGGCCCTCACGGTAAGCCCATCACGGCACCAGCGGATACGTGCCAGCACGGAGATCGCCTGCGTGCCTCCCCGCAGCCCGGGTCCCGAGCCCGCCCCGATGCCCTCGGACGGTTCTCCGGCCAACACTGCTGAGCAGGACATCCGCTCAAGGGAGGGCAACCGTGAGACATACCCGTACCTTCACCGTCGGCCTCGTGCTCGCCGGCCTGCTCGGCCTCGGCGACCTGGCCACCTGGCTCTTCGGGGTGGGCGGCGACGGCCAGCCGCCGGTCGCCGCGGCGGTGGTCGTCACGCTGCTCGGCGCGCTCACCCTCGCCGGCGTCTGGCTCGCCCGGAGTGGACGGCGGGGTGGTCTGGTCACCGTGATCGTCACCCGGATCCTCTCCGCGGCCGCCGTGCTGCCGGCGTTCGGCGACCCCGGCATCTCCAGCGCGAACATGGTGCTGCTCGGCGTCAGCGTCGTCGTCACGGTGGTCGCCCTGGCGCTGATCTGGCCGGGCCTGCGCCGGCCGGCGGTGGCCGCGTCGTGACCGCGACCCTCGACCGCGCGGCCACGCTCGCTCCGACGGACGCGCCGCGTCGCATCGGCACGGCCCTCGCGATGCTGCTCGCTCCCTGGGGCTTCCTGGTGGCCAACGCCTGTTACGCCTGGGCGACCCGCAACGGCGGAAGCGACGAGACCGGCGCGGACAGCCTCGCCCTCACCGCCGCGCATCCGGCGCTGCTGCGGGCGAGCACCGTCGCGGCCCTGCTCGGCTGCCTGCTCATCATTCCGGCCACGCTCGGCGCCGTCGGGTTCACCCGGGACCGGGCGAACCGGCTCGGCCTCCTCGGCGGATCACTCATGATCGGCGGGTACGTGGCGTACTTCGGTGCCGTGATGCGCGGCTTCGTCGACCTGGCCATGGCGGAGCGTGGCGGCCCCACCAGCGACTACGCGGCGGTGCTGGACGCCGCGAGCGAGTCCGCGATCCCGTGGCTGCTGCTCTTCGTGGTCGGCAACATCCTCGGCACCCTGCTGCTCGGCATCGCCCTGCTGCGCGCCCGATCCGTGCCGACCTGGGCCGCGGCCGCGATCTGCGGTTGGCCGGTGCTGCACGTGACCGGCCTGATCGCCGGCACCGAGTGGTTCGAGGTCGCCGGCGCCACGCTCCAGGCCGTGGGCTTCGCCGCCCTCGCCCTGCGGCTGCTGCGCACCAGCTGACCCGAACGGCGGCGGCCGGTCCCGGCGGCCGCCCGGAGTGACGCAGTCACGGCGCGGCCGGCCTTCGCCGAAGGGCTGGAGCAGGTGACGGCCTCGAACAGCGTCAACCAGTGGTTGACGATACGCCTGCGTCAACCTATGGTTGACGCATGACGGATCCACTGAAGACGACCCAGTACGTACGCCTCGACGACCTGATCGAGGGCATCAAGAAGGCGCGTACGGACGTGCTGGACCAGCTCGCCGACGCCGTCCTGGTCGCCGACCACCTGGGCGACATCGCCGACCACCTGATCGGGCACTTCGTCGACCAGGCCCGGCGCTCGGGTGCCTCCTGGACGGAGATCGGCCGCAGCATGGGCGTCAGCAAGCAGGCCGCCCAGAAACGCTCCGCCGCGAAGGCCGAGACGGCCGCGGCGCTCGACCCGAACGCCGGATTCGCCAAGTTCACCCCGCGGGCCCGCAAGGTGGTGATGGCCTCGCAGGAGGAGGCGCGCTCCGCCGGCAACGCCGAGATCGGGCCGGCGCACCTGGCCCTCGGCCTGCTCGCCGAGCCGGACGGGCTCGCCGCGCGGGTGATCGTGGCCCAGGGCGTACCCCTGGAGCGGCTGCGCGAGGCCGTCACCGCGGCCCTGCCGGCGAAGGCCGCGCAGGTCCCGGGCCTGGTTCCCTACGACGCGCGGGGCAAGAAGGTCCTGGAGCTCACCTTCCGGGAGGCGCTGCGGCTCGGCCACAACTACGTCGGCACCGAACACATCCTGCTCGCGCTGCTCGAGGAGGAGGGCGGCGACGGCGTCCTCACCGGCCTGGGCCTGTCGAAGGACGCCATGGAGATGGCCGTCAGCGCCGCCCTCGCGGAGATCGCGGAGCGGCGCTGACCCCCTGCCGGGGCCGGGATCCCCGACGGAGTGCGGACGTCAGTCGGCGGCCGGGAAGCCGTAGCGGGCCGCGTGCTCCGGGTCGGCCGGGTCGACCTGGCGGATCCCGGCGTCGGCGAGGCGCTTGTTGACCTCGTCGAGGCGCTCGCGCACCAGCTGCGCCTCCTCCTCGGTGACCCGGCCGCGGTGCGGCTTGCCGGCGTGCTCGATGGTGCCGTAGTCGACCTTTTCCGCGCTCCGCCGCGCCTTCGGCGGCTTGACCCGCTCGGCGGTACGCAGCAGCCGCGCCATCGGCACGTCGGTGGCCATGGCGTCGAACTCGCTGGCGGTCAGCACCACCCGGCGCGGCTCGCCCCCGCCGTGCCGGTCGTGGATCTCGACCACCGCCACGTCCAGTGCCGCGTCGTCGATGCTCTCCACCTCGAGCGGTGTGGCGTCCAGCTGCACGGGCCCGGCGACCAGGTCAGGGTGCTCCAGCACGACGACCTTGACCACCTCGTCGTCGGGGCGCAGCACCTCGCCGCTGAAATCGGAGACGTGGATCGTCTTCTTGCCCATGCGCGGAGCTTCTCCTGTCGTAGGCCGGGATTCGGACCAGACGACGCTACCCGACACCTGTGCGAAAGGTCGGGGGTGGAGCTCCCGGGTGTGTCGCGCCCTCTGCGGCCGCGCGGGGGCGCCCGGTGGGCACCGGAGACCGGGGGACCGGTACGTCAGCGGGTGTTCAGCCCGTGCCGGGCCGAGGCGCCGGCCGGCAGCGCGTTCAGCCCGGCCCAGGAGAGCGGCCGGCTGCTCCGGACCTCCCGGTACGGCGGCTGCGCCGGGAACCGCTCGGCGACCGCGGCTGGCCAGATCCGCTCGACATCCTGCTGGTACCGGTCATTCGGCTGATTGGGCATGACCATTACCGTCCCAGAGAAAGTTGTCCATGTATGGAATAAGGTATGACGCGGGACCGATGCGTCAGGTTCCCGCCGCCGGCAACCGGATCACGAACCGGCAGCCGTCGGCGATGTTCACTACGTCTACCCGCCCGCCGTGCGCCTCAACCAGCCCCCGCACGATCGCCAGCCCGAGCCCGCCCGACCCTTCCACGCCGCCGTTGCCCGGGCGCGGGGTCCGCGCCCGCTCGCCCCGGAACGCCACGTCGAACAGCCGGGGCAGGTCGCCCTCGGGAATGCCCCCGCAGGTGTCCGACACGGCCAGCCAGGCGGTGTCGGCCTCGCGGCCGGCGTCCACCCGTACCGTGCCGTCCTCCGGGGTGTAGCGGATCGCGTTGAGCAGCAGGTTGCCGACCACTCGGGCCAGCTCCGGCTCGCTCGCCGTCACGGTCGGCCAGCCCGACTCGGGCGCGACCAACCGGATCCGGTGCGCCGCGGCCAGCGGTGCGGTGCTGGCCAGGGCGTCGGAGACCACGTCGCCGAGCGGTACCGAGGACAGCGACAGCCGCACCGCGCCCGCGTTGATCCGCGACAGCTCGAACAGGTCGTCGACCAGCTGGCTCATCCGGTCGGTCTCCACCCGGATCCGGCGGTGGTACTCGGTCACCGTCTCCCGGTCGCGGACCACCCCGTCCTCCAGCGCCTCGGCCATCGCCCGCAGCCCGGCGAGCGGGGTGCGCAGGTCGTGCGAGACCCAGGCGACCAGGTCCCGGCGCCCCTTCTCGATCCGCCGTTCCCGCTCCCGCGCCTGGTCCGCCCAGACCGCCGCGGCGGCGAGCCGGCGGCCGAAGAGCCAGCCGACCGCGAGGCTCACCACCGCGGCGGCCGACACGGTGATCAGCACCACCTCCAGATCGTGCCGGGAGAGGAACATCTCCTCGGCGACCACCGCCACCCCGGCCACCACCGCGCTCACCGTCACGGTCAGCAGTACGAAGATGTGCGCGGTGATCGACCGGCCGCGCAGCAGCCGCAGGGCGATCGCGCCGGCCAGCCCCACACCGAGCGCGGCGGCCAGCGCCACCCCGAAGATCAGGGCCAGGTCACGCATCGGCCGGCTCGTACCGGTAGCCGACGCCCCACACGGTGACGATCCGCCGGGGATTGGCCGGGTCGGCCTCGATCTTCTCCCGTAGCCGTCGCACGTGGACCGTCACCGTCGACTGGTCGCCGAAGCTCCACCCCCACACCCGGTCCAGCAGCTCGCTGCGGCGGAACGCCCGGTCCGGATGCCGCATCAGGTGGGCCAGCAGGTCGAACTCGCGCAGGGTCAGGGTCAGCTCCCGGCCGTGCAGCCGGGCCACCCGGGGCCCCGTCTCCACCTCCAGACCGTCGTCGGCCAGCACCTCCGGGGGTACGTCGGCCGGCTCCCCGCCGGCCCGGCGCAGCACCGAGCGCACCCGCAGCACCAGCTCGCGTGGGGAGAACGGTTTGCCCAGGTAGTCGTCCGCGCCCAGCTGCAGGCCGAGGATCCGGTCGGCCTCGTCGCCGCGCGCGGTCAGCATGACGATGGGTACGCCGTCCGGCCGCTCCCGCAGCCGCCGGCAGACCTCCAGCCCGTCCAGCACGGGCAGCATCAGGTCGAGCACCACCAGCTGCGGCGGGCGGCGGGCCACGGCGGCGAGCGCGGCCGCGCCGTCCCCGACGTGGCTGACCTCGTAACCGGCGTGTTCCAGATAGCGGCACACCACGTCGGCGACCGTCCGGTCGTCGTCGACCACCAGCACCCGCTGCGCCACCGCGTACCTCCCCGTCGTGCCGCCAGCGTATCGACGGGCGGGTGGTCGATCCATTGCGAGTCGCTTACGGAAGGGCCGGTCGGGCGTAGCGTGATCCCGCACGGCGGGGCGCGACCGGCCCGCCGGCTGAGGAGGTGTTCCAGGTGCTCGACCGGCGGTTGTTCCTGCACCTGGCGACCTGGCTGGGGCAGTGGCCGGCCGGTCCCGGGCTGCACGTGGTCCGCTCGCGGCGCCGCGCCCGGCCGGCCTGGGACGGCCGGCTGCGTCCGGCCATCGCCGTCGCGTCACCCGAGTGCGCGATCCTCTCCGTGGCACCGGACCGGGTCACCGCCGTCCGGGCCCTCGCCCACCGGCGGTCGGCCGAGGAACTGCTGCCCGCGCTGCCGGCGGCGGTGGGGGTGGGGGTGCCGCAGTTCACCACGCACGCCGGACTGTTCCGGTGGAGCACGGCGCCGGCGCCGCTGCTCGACGTCGGCGACTGGATCCCGCCGACCGCCCCCGGCCTGCCGCCCTGGCTGCGGCTCTTCGACCGCAGCGTGCTGGTGGTGCGGGACGCCGACGGGCGGTACCTGGCCGGCGCCGGGATCAAGCGGCACGACGCGTACGGGCACGAGCTGGCCGTCGGCACGGTGCCCGCGGCCCGCGGCCGGGGCCTGGCCCGGCGGCTGATCGCGCAGGCGGCCCGGCGGGTGCTCGACGAGGGCGCGGTCCCCACCTACCTGCACGACTTCGGCAACCACGCCTCGGCACGCGCGGCCGAGGCGGCCGGTTTCCCGGACCGGGGCTGGACCTCGTACGGCGTCTTCCCCCGGTGAGGCCGGTCGGGGTGCTCCCGCCGGGCCGCCGCGGGGCTCGGCTCAGCCGGTCAGGCCGAGCACCTGTGCCGCCGCCCGGCCGTTGGCGTGGCTGGCGCCGTACGTGGTGACGAAGGCGCGGGCCCCGGCCGGGCGCCAGGCACCCGGCCACCCCATCTCGACCACGGTCACCGGGTGCGCGGCGGCCAGCGCCTCGACCAGCTCCCGCGCCCCGGGCAGCCGGTGCAGGTGGCGGCCGACCAGCACGATCGGCCGGTCCCCGGCCCGGCGGCGCAGCTCGTCCGGGTCGGTCTCGCCCGCGACCGCCCGGACCTCCTCGGCCCCGGCGAGATGCGGCCCCAGGCCCCACGGCACCCGCCCCTCGGCGATCGTGGAGGTGGCGTGCACCTGCACCACCAGCGGCCGGGTCAGTCCGGTGACGTCGCCCTCGACGCGTACCGCGCGCAGCGCCGCGGCGTAGCCGAGACCGTCGGGCGTGGCGGCCGGGATGCCGGCGGCGCCGGTCCAGGCGGCCAGTTCGGCGGCGCGTCCGGCCGCCTCCTCGACCCGGGCCCGGTCCAGTCGGCCGTCGCCGAGCGCGCCGACGATCTCCTCGACCACCAGCTCCACCAGGTCGGCGTCGACCTTCGCGCCGATGCAGAGCAGGTCCGCCCCCGCGGCCAGGGCGCGTACGGCCGCCGGGCCGACGCCACCGGCGGCGAGCGCGGCGCCCTTCATCTCGAGGGCGTCGGTGATCACCGTGCCGGTGAAGCCGTACTCGCCGCGCAACAGGTCGACCAGGACCGGCCGGCTGAACGTGGCCGGACCCTCGCCGGTCAGCGCCGGCACCCGGATGTGCGCGGTCATGATCGCGCGTACCCCGGCGTCGATCACCGAGGCGAACGGCGGCAGGTCGCGTTCGCGGAGCACCGCTGGCGGCACGTCGACGGTGGGCAGCTCGTGGTGGGAGTCGGCGACCGTCGCGCCGTGCCCGGGGAAGTGCTTGGCGCAGGCGGCCACCCCGGCCGACTGGAGGCCGGCGACCGCGGCGGCGGAATGGGCGGCCACCCGGGCCGGGTCGGCGCCGAACGAACGGGTGCCGATCACCGGGTTCTCGTCGGCGGTGTTCACGTCGACGGTGGGGGCCAGGTCGACGGTGATGCCGAGCGCGGCCAGCTCCGCGCCGATCGCCGCGTAGACCTGGCGGGTCAGCGTCACGTCGTCCACCGCGCCGAGCGCGGCGTTGCCCGGGTACGGGCTGCCGGTGGCGTGGGCCAGCCGGGTGACGTCGCCGCCCTCCTCGTCGATCGCGATGATCACGTCGGGGCGGCCGGCGCGCAGCGCGGCGGTGGTCGCGGCCACCTGCGCCGGGTCGTGGATGTTGGTGCCGAACAGGGTGTGCCCGGCCAACCCCTCGCCGAGCAGGTCGACCGCCCAGTCGGGCGGGACCGGGCCCGGGTACGCGGCCAGCAGCGTGCCCAGCGCCAGCCGCCGGAGTCCTGGATCCTGCCCCACGAGTCTCCCCTTTCCCTGCCGGGTCGTCCGACGACTCCGGATCGGGGTGGCCGATACGCTGACGGGCACCCCTTGTACAGGCATTTTTGTGGTTAGCAAACTTTACTGAAAATAGAGGACGTGGCATGAGTGCGACCCGGCTGCCCGGCACCCCCCGCCTGTTACGCGCGCTCAACGACCGTGCGGCGCTGGAGCTGCTGCTCGAACGCGGCCCGCTCACCCGGGCCCGGCTCGGCGAGCTGACCGGGCTGTCCAAGGTCACCGCGTCGCAGCTGGTGGAGCGGCTGGAGGAGCGCGGCCTGGTCACCCGGGTCGGCGAGCAGGCCGGCGGGCGGGGCCCGAACGCCCAGCTCTACGCGGTCCGCCCGAGCAGCGCGTACGTGGTCGGGGTGGACGTCGGCGCCGAGCGCGTGGTGGCCGCCTGCGCCGACATCACCGGGGCGATCATCGGGCGGGTGGAACAGTCCACCCGGGACACCGACGACCCGGTGGGCGTGGTGCACAACGCGGTGGTCCAGGCGGCGAGCCGCGCCGGCGCGGAGCTGTCGAGCGTACGGCGCGTCGTGCTGGGCACCCCGGGCCTGGTGGACCCGGGCACCGGTGACATCACCTTCGCGTTCAACCTGCCGCGCTGGCACCGCGGCCTGCTCGCCGCGCTCCGCGAGGACCTGCACACCCCGGTCGTCTTCGAGAACGACGTCAACCTGGCCGCCGTCGCCGAGGCCCAGTCCGGCGCGGCCCAGGGCGTGTCGGACTTCGTGCTGGTCTGGGTGGGCGCGGGCGTCGGCCTGGCGATCGTGCTCGGTGGCCGGCTGCACCACGGCAGCACCGGGGCGGCCGGGGAGATCGGCTACCTGCCGGTGCCGGGCGCGCCCATCCCACGGGACGTCTCGAAGCGGACCAAGCCGGCGTTCCAGCAGCTCGCGGGCGCGGACGCGGTCCGCGCGGTGGCCGCCGAGTACGGGTGCGTCGCGGACAGCGCGGCCGACGCGGTGCGCGCCGCGATCGCCGTCGGCACGGCGGGTGGGCCGTTGCTGGACGAGCTGGCCCGCCGGCTGGCCCTCGGCGTGGCGAGCACCTGCGTCGTGCTCGACCCGCCGCTGGTGGTGCTCGCCGGTGAGGTGGGCCAGGCGGGGGGAGGGGCGCTGGCCGAGCGGGTGCAGCACGAGGTGGCGGCGATCACCCTGGTCCGGCCGCGGGTGGTCACCACCGGGCTGACCGAGGAGCCGATCCTGCGGGGCGCGCTGCGCACGGCGCTGGACGCGGTCCGCGACGAGGTGTTCGGCTCGACGGTCGGCTGACCGTCCGCCGCCCACCGCCCGCGCCGCCATGTGAAGGAATTCTTCACGAATTGGAGACTTGCTGCAAGGAGTTGCCGGGGCGGTCCCGCCGTCGCGGGGCCGCCCCGGTCGCGGTCAGATCAGGTCGCGGCGGCGGAACGCGGCGAAGGCGCCCCCCACCAGCAGGACCGTCAACCCGAGCAGCACGGCCAGCGCCGGCCCCCAGCTCAGCGTGTAGGAGCCGTCACAGAAGCCGCTGAAGTTGCCCTGGCAGGCGTGGTTGTCCCAGAACCGGGCCTCGCCGTTCAGCCAGGCGAGCAGATAGCTGGAGAGCATCCACTGGTCCGGCCGGGCCGCGTCGAGGATGTGCAGCACCAGCCGGGCGCCCAGCTCCCACACCACCAGATACGCGGCCACGGTGCCCAGCGCCGCCGCGGTGTGCCGGCCCAGCGTGGCGATGCCGAAGCCGAGCGCCCCGGCGAGCAGCACCAGCACGAGCCCCCGCCCGTACACCGCTCCCAGCGACCGCCAGAACGCCCCGTCCAGATTCCCGGGGTGCCCCACCGTCTTTCCGATCAGCCAGAACGCCGTCAGGTACGCCGCCGATGCCACCGCGGTGAGCCCCAGCAGCGCGCCGAGCAGCGTACCCAGCTTGGCGCCGAGCACCGCCCAGCGGCGCGGCCGCCACAGCAACAGGTTGACCACCCCGCCCGAGTTCAGGTCGGCGCCGATGTAGGAGGCGCCGACCAGGAACCCGAAGAGCATCAGGAACGCGACGAGGAAGTAGAGCAGCGGCCGGGCCTCGGTGGCGAAGGTGAACACGCCCTCGAGGTAGTCCGACGTCATGGGCAGCCGCTCCATCCGGCCCGGGTCCAGCTCGGCGCAGTCCACCGGCACGTAGTCACTGTCGGTCGGGGTCGCCTGCCCGGCCTTGATCCGGAGGCAGCGGTCGTGCGCCGACTCCAGCTCGCGGACCTGCTGGACGGCCTGCGCCCGAGCCTGGCTCAGCTCGTCCGCGTTGGGCCGGTGCGAACCGACCAGCGTGGTCGCCGCGGTCACCGCGAAGGCGACCAGCAGCAGCACCACCATCAGTTGCACGAAGCGGCGGTTGGTCAGCCGCTCCAGCTCGGCGCGGACCAGGTTCACGCGTCCACCTCCCGGTTCTCGCGCGCGTCGAGGTCGATCACCACGTCGTCCGGGTCGGCCACCGGCCCGTCGGGCTGGCGGGGCACCGTCGGGTGCGGGGTGGTGCCGGTCAGCTCCAGGAAGACGCTCTCCAGGTCCGGGCGCAGCGGGACCAGCTCGCGTACCCACAGGCCCTGTTCGCCCAGCGTGCGGCTGATCACCTCCGGGTCGTCCACCCCGGTGACCACCAGATGGTCGGGGTGGGCGGTGGCCGACAGGCCGGCCTGCCCCAGCAGCTCCAGGGCCCGCTCCGGCTCGGCCACCCGGACGTGCCACTCGTGCTGGTCGAAGCCGGCCAGCACCTCGTCCACCCGGCCGTGCGCCACCCGCCGGCCCCCGCTGATGATCGTGACGTGGTCGCAGATGAGCTGGATCTCGGCCAGGATGTGGCTGGAGAGCAGCACCGTCACCCCGGCCGCCGACAGCGACCGCATCAGGTCCCGCATCTCCCGGATCCCGGCCGGGTCCAGGCCGTTCGCCGGCTCGTCGAGGATCAGCAGTTCCGGCCGCTTCAACAGCGCCGACCCCACCGCCAGCCGCTGCTTCATGCCCAGCGAGTAGCCCTTCACCCGCTCATCGCCGCGGTCGAGCAGGCCGACCTGCTCCAGCACCTCGTCGACCCGGCTCGTGGGCACACCCCCGGCCACGGCCAGCAGCCGCAGCGTGCGCCGGGCGGTGAAGTTGCCGAAGAACTGCGGACTCTCCACGATCGCGCCGACCCGGCCCGCCACCTCCGGCAGCCGCTCGGGCGAGTCGGCCCCGAGCACCCGCATCCGGCCGCCGTCGGGCCGGACGAGCCCGAGCAGGGCGCGCAGCGTGGTGGTCTTGCCCGAGCCGTTCGGGCCGAGGAAGCCGTGCACCTGCCCCGCCTCGACCAGCAGGTCGAAGCCGTCCACGGCGACCCTGCGCCCCTGGCGCAGGGTGTGGAACGTCTTCCGGAGATCGCTGATCTCGATGACCGCGCTCATCCGCGCGGCTCCCGGCAGCAGTGGTCGGGCATGAACCGTCCTCACAATGTGGTGACCAACGACAGGGGCGCCCCACCATATGGCGGCGGCGCTGCCCGTGGGGGGCACCGCGCGGGCCGCGTGGTTGGATGGACCGGTGACTGTTGACCTGGATCTGGTGGTCAGCCTCGACGGGGTCGGCGTCAAGCGCTCCGGAACCGCGCTGCTGCACGACGTCGACTGGCGGGTCGAGCTGGACGAACGATGGGTGGTACTAGGCCCGAACGGCGCCGGCAAGAGCACCCTGCTCAACCTGGCCGCCGGCCGGCTGCACCCGACCACCGGCACCGCGCACGTCCTCGGCGAGCGGATCGGCCGCACCGACGTCAACGAGCTGCGGACGCGGATCGGCCTCTCCACCGCCGCGCTGGCCGAGCGGATCCCCGCCGAGGAACGGATCGCCGACGTCGTGGTCACCGCGGCCTGGTCGGTGGTCGGCCGCTGGCGGGAGAGCTACGACCGCACCGACGAGGCTCGCGCCCACGCGCTGCTCGGCCAGTTCGGCGTCGGCCACCTCGTCGACCGGGCGTACGGCACGCTGTCCGAGGGGGAGCGCAAGCGGGTGCAGATCGCCCGCGCCCTGATGACCGACCCGGAGCTGCTGCTCCTCGACGAGCCCGCCGCCGGGCTCGACCTGGGCGGGCGTGAGGACCTGGTCGCCCGGCTCGCCGAGCTGGCGTACGACCCGGACGCGCCGGCCCTGGTGCTGGTCACCCACCACGTCGAGGAGATCCCGCCGGGCTTCACCCACGCGCTGCTGCTGCGTGAGGGCGGCGTGATGGCGCAGGGCCTGCTCGCCGACACGCTCACCGCCGACAACCTGTCCAAGACCTTCGGTCTGCCCCTGGTCGTCGAGCGTTCCGGCGACCGCTGGACCGCCCGCGCCGCCTGAGCCGAGGAGGCATCGTGCCGCAGCCCCGGGTCGCCGTGGTGGGCAGCGCCAACATGGACCTGGTCGGCACCACCCCCGCGTTGCCCCGCCCCGGCGAGACCGTGCTCGGCAGCGACTTCGTGATGGTGCCCGGCGGCAAGGGCGCCAACCAGGCCATCGCCGCGGTCCGCGCCGGCGCGTCCGGCGTCTTCCTCGGCGCGATCGGCTCGGACGCCTTCGGGGTCACCCTCAAGGCCCGGATCACCGCCGCCGGGGTCGACACCGGCCAGCTCCGGGTGGTCTACGGGTCCTCCGGCGTCGCCCTGGTCATGGTCAACGCGGCGGGCGAGAACGCCATCCTGGTGCTCCCCGGCGCCAACGACGCGTTCACCGGCCTCACCGAGGGCGAACTGCGCGCCGTACGCGAGGCGGACGTGCTGGTCGCGCAGCTGGAGGTGCCGGTCGAGACGGTGACCGAGGCGGCGGTGGCGGCCCGGGCCGCCGGCACCCGGGTGGTGCTCAACGCGGCGCCGGCCCGGCCGCTGCCGGCGGAGCTGCTCGCCGCGGTGGACCTGCTGGTGGTCAACGAGACCGAGGCCCGCGCCCTCACCGGCCGGGGCCGGGACGAGCCGGAGGCGCTGCTCGACCTGGTGCCCCGGGCGGTGCTCACCCTCGGCGCCGAGGGCGCCCGGTACGTCGACCGGGACGGGATCTCGGCGCACGTTCCGGCCGTGAAGGTCGACACGGTGGACTCCACGGCTGCCGGGGACGCCTTCACCGCCGCTCTCGCCGTGGCCTGGGGCGAGGGCCGAGGGCTGGTCGACGCGGTGCACTGGGCGGCCGCGGCCGGAGCCGCCTGCGCCCGCCGGCTCGGCGCCTCGGTGGCGCTGCCCCGCCGGGTCGAGATCGACGAGCTGTACGCCCCGCCGGCCTGATCCGGCCGTCGGCCCTGGTCAGCGGTGCTCGCTCTGCTGCTCGACGGCGCGTTGGACGGCCCGGTAGATCTGCCCGAACCGCAGCGCGTCGGGGGTGCGCAGCAGCATCACCTCCCGGCCGTGGTGCTGCACCCACAGCTCGTGCACCCGGTTGCCGCGCTCGTAGGAACGGTCCAGCCAGCCGAGCGGCAGCTCCAGGAAGGGGGTCACCGCCAGCCCGGCGACCACGAACGCGGCCAGGATGGTCAGCGCCAGCTTCCAGTTGCCCCGGTCCTGCGCGGCCCAGGCCAGCGAGAGCACGCAGACCAGCGCGACCAGCGGCGGCAGCGAGAGGAGCAGGACCAGCACGCCCCGGCCGAGGACCCGACCCCGGACGGCCAGGGTGGTCGCGCCGCGCGTGTGCCAGACGTACGTGATGTCGGCGAGCCTGACGACGTGCCCGCCGGCGTGGACGGCCTCGGCGGTGACCTGTACCGCGTCGTCCCGGTAATAGAGGGCCATCATTCAGCCTAACCACCCCGGTTCAACATGGACGCTGCCCGCAGCCGGGGAGCGACGGCGCCACCGCCGCCCGCGGCGAGATGGGTGGGCACGCCCTTTGGAGCTGAGTCGTCTGCGACATCGCCGCCGTACGCCTGGCCCGGCGGCGCTCCGCTCCGCCGGGACCGCTCGGATCGCGGGCACTGCGAGTCGTTTGCGATATCAGGTCCAAAGGCAGTGAACAGGAGTGGCTGCGCTCGGCCGCGCGGTCTCGATGGCGCAGACGTACCGGCTCGCCTACGGCCTGCTGCGCGGCCTCGGGCCGCGGCCGGACGGGCCGATCACGTTCTGCCGCCGCGCCGGCGGGGCGGGCTCCATCGCCCGCTGCACCGCCCGGTAGATCTGGCCGAAGCGCAGCGCGTCGTCGGTACGCAGCAGCCGCACCGGCTGGCCCCGCCAGCGCGCCCACATCTCCAGCTCCCGGCTGCCCCGGGCGTACGACCGGTCGAGGTGCTCGAAGAGGACGTCGGCGAGTGGCCCGACCCCGAGGCCGACCAGCACCGACGCCCCGACGATGGCGATCGTGACCACGGCCGAGCGGTGCAGCCAGAGCGCCAACCCGACGCCGAGCACGGCGGCCACGAGCGGCCCGGCGAGGGCGGCCCCGATGGCACCGCGGCCGGCGAGCACCCGCCAGGACCGACTGCCCCTCCGGTGCCACACCATGCCCAGCTCCGCCAGCGGGTAGGTACGACCGTCCACCCGTACGGCGGTGGAGGTGACCTGCACCGACCGGTCGTCGTAGTAGGTGATCATGGCCTCACTCCGGGTGTCGCGGCGGACACCACACTGTCTATCCCAACGAGCCGGGTCGTAAGGTTGGCACGCGACTTCGACGAGGAAGTGAGGGCAGCGTGGGCGAGTTCGTCAGGCTGGAAGTGAAGGACGGTATCGGCACCATCCGGCTCGAGCGGCCGCCGATGAACGCGCTCAACACCCAGGTGCAGGAGGAGTTGCGGGCCGCGGCGACCGCCGCCACCGCCGACGCCGAGGTCCGCGCGGTCATCGTGTACGGCGGGGAGAAGGTCTTCGCCGCCGGCGCGGACATCAAGGAGATGGCCGACATGTCCTACGTGGACATGTCCGCCCGCGCCGCCGACCTCTCCAGCGCGCTGGGCGCGATCGCCCGCATCCCGAAGCCGGTGGTCGCCGCGATCACCGGGTACGCCCTGGGCGGCGGCTGTGAGCTGGCCCTGGCCTGCGACTGGCGGATCGTGGCCGAGGACGCCAAGCTCGGTCAGCCCGAGATCAAGCTCGGCATCATCCCCGGCGCCGGCGGCACCCAGCGGCTGGCCCGCCTGGTCGGCCCGGCCCGCGCCAAGGACCTGATCATGACCGGCCGGATGGTCGACGCGGCGGAGGCGCTGCGGATCGGCCTGGCCGACCAGGTGGTCCCGGCCGCCGAGGTCTACGCCGCCGCCGTCGCCTACCTGAAGCCGTTCCTGACCGGGCCGGTGCAGGCGCTGCGCGCGGCCAAGCTGGCCGTCGACGGCGGGCTGGACATGGACCTCAACTCGGGCCTGGCCTGGGAGAGCCAGCTCTTCGCGGCGCTGTTCGCCACCGACGACCGACGCGAGGGGATGGCCGCGTTCGTCGAGAAGCGCAAGCCGGACTTCACCGGCCGCTGACGGCGTTTTGCGGGGGCCGGCGGCGCGTCCGCCGCCGGCCCGGTCGCGGTTCACATTCCGCCTACCGGCCAGTAGCGTGTGACTCCGGTCCATGGGACGAGGGGGAACGGCGATGACGGAACGGGTCGAAGGTCACGGCGGCGAGCTGGCGCTGGCGGTGCTGCGGGCGCACGGCGTACGGGAGATGTTCACCCTCTCCGGGGGGCACGTCTTCCCGCTCTACGACGCCGCGCACAAGACCGGTTTCCCGCTCTACGACGTCCGGCACGAGCAGTCCGCCGTCTTCGCCGCCGAGGCGGTGGCGAAGCTCCAGCGCCGCCCCGGCCTGGCCGTGCTCACCGCCGGCCCCGGCGTCACCAACGGCATCTCCGGCCTGACCAGCGCGTTCTTCAACGCCTCCCCGGTGCTGGTGCTCGGCGGGCGGGCCCCGCAGTTCCGCTGGGGCGCCGGCAGCCTCCAGGAGATGGACCACCTGCCGCTGGTCGCCCCGGTCACGAAGCACGCGGAGACGGTGTTCAGCGCCGACGACATCCCGCGGGCGGTGACCGCCGCGCTGACCGCGGCGCTCACCCCGCACCGCGGCCCGGCCTTCCTCGACTTCCCCCTGGAAGCGGTCTTCGCCGCCGGTGACGCCGACCTGCCGGCCGTCACCCCGGTCGCCCCGATCGAGGCCGACCCCGACGAGGTCGCCCGGGCCGCCGGCCTGATCGCCGGGGCGTCCCGGCCCGTGATCATCGCCGGCTCCGACGTGTACGCGGGCGACGCCGTCGACGCCCTGCGCGCCGCCGCCGAGTCGCTCCAGGCGCCGGTCTTCACCAACGGCATGGGCCGGGGCGCGCTGCCCCCGGCGCACCCGCTCGCCTTCGCCAAGGCCCGCCGGGTCGCCCTCAAGCGCGCCGACGTTGTCGCGGTGGTCGGCACCCCGCTGGACTTCCGGCTCGGCTTCGGCGACTTCGGCGACGCGCAGGTGGTGCACGTCGTCGACGCGCCCAGCCAGCGTGCCGGGCACGTCCAGCCGGCGGCCAGCCCCGCGGGGGACCTGCGGCTCATCCTCACCGCCTTCGCCGAGCACCCCGGCGAGCGGGCCGACCACGCCGAGTGGATCGGCCAGCTGCGTACCGCCGAGGATGCCGCGAAGGCGCGCGACGCCGAGGAGATGGCCGCCGAGAGCGACCCGATCCGCCCGGCCCGGGTCTACGGCGAGCTGCGCAAGGTGCTCGCCGCCGACGCGATCACCATCGGCGACGGTGGCGACTTCGTCTCGTACGCCGGAAGGTACCTGGAGCCGGCGCAGCCCGGCACCTGGCTCGACCCCGGCCCGTACGGCTGCCTCGGCACCGGCATGGGCTACGCGATGGGGGCCCGGGTGACCCACCCCGACCGGCAGATCTGCGTGCTGATGGGCGACGGCGCCGCCGGCTTCTCGCTGATGGACGTGGAGTCCCTGGTCCGCCAGCAGCTGCCGGTGGTCATCGTGGTCGGCAACAACGGCATCTGGGGCCTGGAGAAGCACCCGATGCGGGCCATGTACGGCTACGACGTGGCCGCCGACCTCCAGCCCGGCCTCCGCTACGACAAGGTGGTCGAGGCGCTCGGCGGCGCGGGCGAGACGGTGGAGAAGACCGCCGACCTCGGCCCGGCGCTGGCCCGCGCCTTCGACGCCGGCGTGCCTTACCTGGTCAACGTGCTCACCGACCCGGCCGACGCGTATCCCCGCTCGTCGAACCTGGCCTGACCCTCAGACCTCCGGGCGGTCCCGGTCGCCCTCCTGGCGGCGTAGCTCCTCCTCGCGCTGGCGCAGGTTCTCCTCCCAGCGGCGCAGGCGCTCCTGGTCGTCCCGGCGGGTCCGCTCGGCGAGGGAGGACAGGAACTCCGGGTCGTCGTCCGGTGCGACCGGCCGGGAACGGTCCCGCTCGGAGAAGCCGTTGCCCATCGGCCAGGGGGTGCGTGAGCGGCGTGCGGTCGGCTCCCGGCCGGCGACGAACCAGGCGATCGAGCCGATCAGGGGGAAGAACAGGATGATCAGCACCCAGGCGATGCGGGGCAGCGCCCGGATCTCGCCCTCCTCGGCGGAGAGGCAGCTGATCAGCGCGCAGACGGCGAGGACGACCTGGGCCAGGAAGAGGAGGCCGTAGAGGCGAGCCATGCGGACATCATGGACCATCGGTGCGGTTCACCGCAGCCCGCGTACCACCAGTACGAAGCCGAGCAGCGCGAATCCCGCGGCGGCCAGCGCGGTCAGGGGGAACGACCAGCGCTGCGCGCGCCGGGTCCCGGTGCCGGTGGCCCGCCGCCAGGTCACCGCGAGCACGCCCAGCCAGCCCAGCACGGCGAGCCCGGCCACCGTCGCGCCCGCCCGACCGTCGGCGAACGCCAGCCGGACCAGCAGCACGGTGACCCCGGTGAGCGCCAGCAGCGTACGCCGCCAGGCCAGCCGGGTCCGCTCCGGTTGGAGGCCGGGGTCGCCGGTCATCCGACGCCCCGGGCGAGGACCGCGATCACCAGCAGCAGCGCGCCCACGGCGACGGCGAGGGCCAGGATCGCGGGGAAGCGGGACGCCGGCAACTCCTCGCCCAGCCGGATCGCCCGTTCGGTGCGCGCCCAGTGGTCGACCGCCCGGACCGCGACCGTGGCGCCGAGCAGCAGCAGCGCGATGGAGATCGCCTCGCGCAGGTGGGCCAGCGGCAGTGGCGGCAGGAACTGCGCGGCGGCCAGTCCGCCGGCGATCAGCGCCAGACCGGTACGCAGCCAGGCCAGGAAGGTCCGCTCGTTGGCCAGCGAGAAGCGGTAGTCGGGGGTGCTGCCGACCGAGCGCAGCTCGCGCGGGTCGAACCAACGCCTGATCGCCTGCCACACATCGCCGATTATCCGCTTTGCCCGATGCCTAGTCTGGGAGGATGACTGATCTTGACGTGCGGACCCTGCGCGACGCCTACGACTCCCAGCTCCGTCCCGAGATCCCGGACCCGGTGCCGGCGGGAGTGACCATCGACCGGGACGGCCCGCTGTTCCGCGTCCTCAACCTGGACCGGGGCGGCTTCCTCACCTACCGGACCTTGGACGGGCTGGCCGGCGCGGAGCTGGACGCGCTGATCGCCCGGCAGGTCGAGTTCTTCCGCGCCCGCGGCGAGTCGGTCGAGTGGAAGCTCAACGGCCACGACGAACCGGCCGACCTGGGGGAGCGGCTGCGCGCCGCCGGCTTCGTGCCGGAGGAGCAGGAGACCGTGGTGGTCGGCCCGGTCGCGGCCCTGGCCGCCGCCGTCCCGGTGCTGCCCGAGGGGGTACGCCTGCGCGAGGTCACCGCCCGGGAGGACCTGGAGCGGATCCGTGCGATGGAGGAGGCGGTCTGGCACGAGGACCGCAGCCACCTGGTGACCGGGCTGGCCAGGGAGATCGAGGCGGACCCGCAGTCGATCACGATCGTGGTGGCCGAGGCGGGCGACACCGTGGTCAGCGCCGGCTGGGTGCGTTATCAGCGCGGGACCGGCTTCGCCAGCCTGTGGGGCGGCTCGACCTTGGCGGAGTGGCGCAAGAAGGGCATCTACCGGGCGCTGGTGGCGTACCGGGCGCGGCTGGCCGAGCAGCGCGGCAAGACGCTGGTGCAGGTGGACTGCTCGCCGGACAGCCGGCCGATCCTGGAGCGGCTCGGGCTCGTTGCGGTCACCACGACCACCCCGTACGTCTACACTCCATGATCATGGAACCGTTGACGGCGGACGAGCGACTGACCCTCAAGACGGGGGCGTTCGGTGCCGTCTTCCTGGTTTCCAACGCCGAGCCCGGGATGCTGGCCATGGTGCGGGAGAGCTTCGCGGCGTCCGGCGCGCTCGGGGAGGCCAGCGGGGTGGTGAAGGAGGCCCTGACCACCGGCCCGCTGCCGGAGCTGCGCCGGGACTCGGCGGTGGAGATCGAGGCGATCGTGCTGCCCGCGCTGAGCCGCTCGGTGGCGATCCTGCGGGAGAAGTCGCCGGGGGACGTCGAGGCGTACCGGTCGGTGGTGCTGGCTGCGGCCGACCGGGTGGCGCAGGCCCAGCGTGGCGTGACGCCGGCCGAGGCGTCGGTGCTGGACCGGATCAGGGACGCGCTGGCCGAGCCGGCCTGACCGGCTCGGCGGCCCAGAGCGCTCGGACCCTGGCCCGGACGCAGCGGTCGGACCCGCCGGTGACCTGTGTCACTCTAAGGCTCGGGAAGGGCCATGCTACTTGCGGGTAACATGGCCCGTGGGCAACCGCACAGCAGCCCCCGGTTGACCGATCGTTAAGGAACGCGGGAGGCTGCGCCCGTGACCGGGCGAGTGATCGCTACACCAAACAGGAGGGTCGTCGAAGCGCGATGAACATCGTCGTACTCGTCAAGCAGGTGCCCGATTCGGGCGCGGACCGCAACCTGCGTGCTGACGACAACACCGTCGACCGCGGTTCGGCGAACAACGTCATCAACGAGATGGACGAGTACGCCATCGAGGAGGCGTTGAACATCAGGGATGCGCACGGCGGTGAGGTCACCATCCTGACCATGGGTCCGGACCGGGCGACCGAGTCGATCCGCAAGGCGCTGTCCATGGGTCCGGACAAGGCCGTGCACGTGGTGGACGACGCCCTGCACGGTTCCTGTGCCGTGGCCACCTCGAAGGTGCTCGCCGCCGCCCTCGGCCAGCTCAACGCCGACCTGGTGATCTGCGGCGCCGAGTCGACCGACGGCCGGGTCCAGGTGCTGCCGCACATGATCGCCGAGCGGCTCGGGGTCGCCGCCCTGACCGGCGCGCGCAAGCTCACCGTCGACGGCTCCGCCCTGACCGTCGAGCGGCAGACCGAGGAGGGCTACGAGGTGGTCACCGCCTCGACCCCGGCCGTCGTCTCCGTCTGGGACACCATCAACGAGCCGCGTTACCCGTCCTTCAAGGGCATCATGGCCGCCAAGAAGAAGCCGGTGCAGACGCTCTCCCTGGCCGACCTCGGCGTCGCCCCCACCGAGGTGGGCTTCGACGGTGCGACCAGCACGGTGCTCGAGCACACCAAGCGCCCGCCGCGCTCCGGCGGCACCAAGGTCACCGACGAGGGCGACGGCGGCGTGAAGCTGGTCGAGTTCCTCGCCACCGAGAAGTTCGTGTGAGAGGTCAGGGTCATGTCTGAGGTTCTCGTCGTCGTCGAAGCCACCCGGGAATTCGGCGTCAAGAAGGTCACCCTGGAGATGCTCACCCTCGCCCGCGAGCTGGGCACCCCGAGCGCGGTCGTGCTCGGCGGCGCCGGCGCCGCCGAGGCGCTGAGCGCCAAGCTGGGCGAGTACGGCGCGGCGAAGATCTACGCCGCCGAGGGCGAGGAGATCGACGGCTACCTGGTGGCGCCGAAGGCCACCGTGCTGGCCGACCTCGTCAAGCGGGTGCAGCCGGCCGCGGTGCTGCTCGCCTCCTCCCAGGAGGGCAAGGAGATCGCCGCCCGCCTGGCCGTCAAGCTGGACAACGGCATCCTGACCGACGTGGTCGCCCTCGAAGCGGATGGCACCGCGACCCAGGTCGCCTTCGCCGGCTCCACCATCGTCAAGTCCAAGGTCACCAAGGGCCTGCCGCTGGTCACCGTCCGGGCGAACTCGCTCACCCCGGCCCCGGCCCCCGCCACCCCGGCCGTGGAGCAGCTCACCGTCACGGTCGGCGACGCCGACAAGCTGGCCAAGGTCGTCGAGCGGGTCGCCGAGCAGAAGGGCACCCGCCCCGAGCTCACCGAGGCCTCCGTCGTCGTCTCCGGCGGTCGTGGGGTCGGCAACGCCGACAACTTCAAGCTGGTCGAGGAGTTGGCCGACCTGCTCGGCGGTGCCGTCGGCGCGTCCCGCGCGGCGGTCGACTCCGGCTACTACCCGCACCAGTTCCAGGTGGGCCAGACCGGCAAGACGGTCTCCCCGCAGCTGTACGTCGCGCTGGGCATCTCGGGCGCGATCCAGCACCGGGCCGGCATGCAGACCTCGAAGACCATCGTCGCGGTGAACAAGGACAGCGAGGCGCCGATCTTCGAACTGGCCGACTACGGCGTGGTCGGGGACCTGAACAAGGTCGTCCCGCAGGCCGCCGAGGAGATCCGCAAGCGCAGGTGAGCCGCCACTTTCCGTCGGCGGAAAGGAGCTGATCGGCGGGCCGGGGAGCTGAGCCGGCCCGCCGATCAGCCCGTCAGGGTGCCCCCTGGGTTCAGGGTACCGAGTGCCGTCATCCGTATCGCCCCGGGCCGACAAACCGGTCGGCCCGGCGAGAGAGGTGATCCGGCACCCGGCGCGACGGCGGCCGGCCGTTAGGCTGAACACCGATGGCATACCTGGATCATGCGGCGACGACCCCGATGCTCGACGAGGCACTCGAGGCGTACGTCGCCACGGCCCGCGAGGTGGGCAACCCGTCGTCGCTGCACGCGGCGGGCCGGCTCGCCCGGCGGCGGGTGGAGGAGTCCCGCGAACGGGTGGCCGCCGTGCTCGGGGCCCGGCCCTCCGAGGTGATCTTCACCGGGGGCGGTACGGAGAGCGACAACCTCGCCGTCAAGGGCGTCTTCTGGGCCCGCCGCGCCGCCCGCGCCGCCCGCACCCGGGTGGTCTCCAGCGCCGTCGAGCACCACGCGGTGCTGGACACGGTGGACTGGCTGGCCCGGCACGAGGGTGCCGAGGTCGGCTGGCTGCCCGTCGACGCCACCGGCCGGCTCGACCCCGAGCGGCTCCGCGCCGAGCTGACCACGCACGGCGACCGGGTGGCCCTGATCACCGCCATGTGGGCCAACAACGAGGTGGGCACCGTCCAGCCGGTGGCCGAGCTGGCCGCGATCGCCGCCGAGCACGGCGTGCCGTTCCACACCGACGCCGTCCAGGCGGTCGGCCAGGTGCCGGTCGACTTCGCCGCGAGCGGCGTCTCCGCGCTCACCGTCACCGGGCACAAGCTCGGCGGCCCGACCGGGGTCGGCGCCCTGCTGCTGGCCCGGGACGTCGCCGCCACCCCGCTGCTGCACGGCGGCGGCCAGGAGCGCGACGTGCGCTCCGGCACCCTCGACACGGCCGGCATCGTGGCCTTCGCGGTCGCCGTGGAGGCCGCGGTGAAGGGCCAGCAGGAGTACGCCACCCGGGTCGCCGCGCTCCGCGACGAACTGGTGGAGCGGGTCCGGCAGGCGGTCCCCGAGGTGGTCTTCAACGGCGATCCGGTCGACCGGCTGCCCGGCAACGCGCACTTCTCCTTCCCCGGCTGCGAGGGGGACGCGCTGCTGCTCCTCCTCGACGCCCAGGGCATCGCCTGCTCGACCGGCTCGGCCTGCTCCGCCGGGGTGGCCCAGCCCTCGCACGTGCTGCTCGCGATGGGCGCCGACGACGACCGGGCCCGCTCGTCGCTGCGGTTCACCCTGGGCTACACCAGCACCCGGGCGGACGTCGACGCCCTCATCGCCGCGCTGCCCGGCGCGGTGGAGCGGGCCCGGCGCGCGGCCGCCCTCCGCGCCCCCCGCTGATCCGGATACCCTCGGTGAGGACGAGGGGAGTGGGGCCGGTGAGGGTTCTGGCGGCGATGTCGGGCGGGGTGGACTCCGCCGTGGCGGCGGCGCGGGCGGTGGAGGCCGGGCACGACGTGACCGGTGTGCACCTGGCACTGGCGCGCAACCCGCAGACCTACCGCACTGGTGCCCGCGGCTGCTGCACCCTGGAGGACTCCCGGGACGCGCGCCGGGCCGCCGACGTGATCGGCATCCCGTTCTACGTCTGGGACATGGCCGACCGGTTCCACGAGGACGTGGTGGACGACTTCGTCGCCGAGTACGCGGCCGGTCGTACCCCGAACCCGTGCCTGCGCTGCAATGAAAAGATCAAGTTTTCGGCGGTGCTGGACCGGGCCGTGGCCCTCGGCTTCGACGCCGTGGTCACCGGTCACCACGCCCGCCTCGGCCCCGACGGCCTGCTGCGGCGCAGCGTCGACCTGGCCAAGGACCAGTCGTACGTGCTCGCGGTGCTGACCCGCGAGCAGCTCGACCGGTCGATCTTTCCGCTCGGCGACTCCACCAAGGCCGAGGTGCGCGCGGAGGCCGCCCGGCGCGGCCTCGCGGTGGCCGACAAGCCGGATTCGCACGACATCTGCTTCATCGCCGACGGCGACACCCGCGGCTTCCTCGCCCAGCGCCTCGGCGAGGCCCCGGGCGACGTGGTCGACGCGCTCACCGGCGCGGTGGTCGGCAGCCACACCGGCGCGTACCAGTACACCGTCGGGCAGCGGCGCGGCCTGCACCTGGAGCGACCCGCCCCGGACGGTCGCCCCCGCTACGTCCTCTCCATCACCCCGAAGACCAACACCGTGGTGGTCGGCCCGGCCGAGGCGTTGGAAGTCGGGCAGGTCCACGCCACCCGCCCGGTCTGGACCGGCGGCGAGCGGCCCACCGGGCCGGTGGAGTGCGAGGTGCAGTTGCGGGCGCACGGCGACGTGGTGCCGGCGACCGTGTCGCTGGACGCCGACGGGCTGCACGCCGAGCTGCGCCGCCCGGTCCGCGGGGTCGCGGCCGGCCAGGCGATCGTGGCGTACCGACCGGACCCGGCCGGCGACCTCGTGCTCGGCTCCGCCACCATCACCGGCTGACGACCGGCCGCTGCGCCGCCCGTTTCCACCTTCGGCACGCCCTTCCGCGTCCCGCGTCGGGGGAGGCGACCCTGTTCCTCGGCGCCTTTGGAGCTGACGTCGCAGACGATTCAGCGGCAGCTGCCGCTGTCGCGGTTGGTGGCGCTGCCGCCGGCCGGGTGAGGTGACGGCGGGTCGGTTGTGATGTCAGCTCCACAGCGGCTGCCGGAGCCGTGCCCGGGTGCGCGGACGGCGGGCAGCCGCGACGTACCTTCTCTCGCGGCCGATGCCGGGAGCGGGCCCGGCAGCGGATAGTCTGCGGCGGTGACTGATCAGCCCTGGCCCTGGCCCGCCGGGGCGGCGACCGGCATCGGTTCGCTGCCCGGCACCGACATCGCCGAGGCGCAGCGAATCGTGCTCGGCGAGCTGCCCGCCCTGCCGCACCTGCCGGAGCTGCCCGCCCGGGGGCCGGGCGCCGACCTGATCGGCCGGACCGGAGGCCTCCTCGTCGAGCTGCCGGTCGAGCTGTACGCGGCCCGCTGGCGGATCGCCCTCCGCCCCGGCAGGGACCTGCGCCGCGCCCGTGACCTGATGGAACGCGACCTCGACCAGCTCGCCGAGCAGGCCGAGGAGTACGCCGGCCCGGTGAAGGTGCAGGCGGCCGGCCCGTTCACCCTGGCCGCCTCGCTGGAGCTGCCGATCGGCGGCCGGCTGCTCCGCGACCCGGGCGCGGTCCGGGACCTCGCCGGCTCGCTCGCGGAGGGGCTGCGCGGGCACGTCGAGGCGGTCGGCCGCCGGCTGCCCCGCGCGTCGGTGCTGCTCCAGCTCGACGAGCCGTCCCTGCCGGCGGTGCTGGCCGGCCGGGTACCCACCGAAAGTGGCTTCGGCACCCACCGGGCGGTGGAGCCGGAGGTCGCCCGGACACTGCTGCGCGATGTGATCGAGGCGGCCGGGGTGCCGACCGTGGTGCACTGCTGCGCGCCCGACGTACCGCTGGCGCTGATCCGGACCGCCGGGGCCGCCGGCGTCGCCCTCGACCTCGGCCAGGTCACCGACCTGGATCCGCTCGGCGAGGCGATCGACGCGGGGCTCGGGCTGCTGGCGGGCGCCGCGCCCGCGCTGCCCCCGTCCAGCGGTCGCGCGCCGACCTCGGCCCAGGTCGCCGACCGGGTACGCCAGCTCTGGGATCAGCTCGGCTTCCCCCGCCGCCGGCTCGCCGAGCAGGTGGTGGTCACCCCCGCCTGCGGCCTGGCGGGAGCCACCCCGGCGTACGCCCGGGCGGTCCTCACCGCCTGCCGGGACGCCGGCCGACGGCTCCACGAGGAGTGAGGGTTTTCCGTCGTACCCCTCGGGCAGGATGACCGGCATGATTGGACAGCTGCGTTCCGTGGTCATCGACTGCCCCGATCCGCGCGCCCTGGCCGGCTTCTACGCCGAGCTGCTCGGACTGCCGCTGATCGAGGACAACTCCGACGGCGACGACTGGGTGGTGCTCGGCGGTCCGCCGGGGCACCAGCCCCGGGTCGCCTTTCAGAAGGCCCTCGACCTGCGCGCACCGGACTGGCCCGATCCGGACCGGCCGCAGCAGTTCCACCTGGACGTGACGGTGGACGACATCGAGGCGGCGGAGAAGGCGGCGCTGGCCCTGGGCGCGCGCCGGCTGCCCGGCGAGGGTGACGGCTTCCGGGTCTACGCCGACCCGGCCGGCCACCCGTTCTGCCTCTGCTGGGACTGACCGCAGGCGGCGTGGCTTGCGCCGGCGGTGCATGATCGCCACCGTGATCGACTCTTCGCCGCGCCGCGCCTCCGGTTCGCTCTTCGGCCTCGCCTACGGTGACGCCCTGGGCAAGCCCACCGAGTTCCTCACCGTCGCCGAGATCGTCCGCCGCTACGGCCCCTCCGGCCCCCGGGAGCTGACCGGCGACCCGGTGCTGGTCACCGACGACACCCAGATGGCCCTTGCGGTGGCCTGGGCGCTGCACGACGCGCCCGCGTACGCGCCGGAGGTGGTGGAGCCGCTGCTGCGGCGGCGGTTCCTCGACTGGTCGGTCAGCCCGGACAACAACCGCGCCCCGGGGATGACCTGCCTGCGGGCCTGCGCCGAGCTGAGCCGGGGGATCCGCTGGCAGGAGGCGACGGTCGCCGGCTCGAAGGGCTGCGGGGCGAACATGCGGGTCACCCCGGTCGGGCTGCTCGACGTCGACCTCGACACGCTCGCCGGGCTGGCCCAGCTCCAGGCCGGCCTGACCCACGGCCACCCGACCGGTCTGGCCGCCAGCGAGCTGACCGCGTACGCCGTCCGGCTGCTGCGCGACGGCGCCGCGCTCGCCGAACTGCCCGCCCTGCTCGCCGGGCGGGCTCGGGAGCAGCGCACGGTCTACCGGGCCGACTGGCTCGGCGACCTGTGGCAGCGCCCCGGCGAGGCGACGCCGGAGGAGTTCATCGCCCGCGGCTGGGACGAGTGCCTGCGGGTGCTCGACCGGCTCGACGCGGCCCTGGCCGGACCGGACGACGGCGCCGATCCGTGCCGGCTCACCGGCAAGGGCTGGATCGCCGAGGAGGCCCTGGCCACCGCGTTGCTCTGCGCGCTGCGGCACGCCGACGACCCGGTCGGCGCGCTGGCCCGGGGCGCCACCACGGCCGGCGACTCGGACTCGATCGCCGCCCTGGCCGGTGCGTTCGTCGGCGCCGCCCACGGCATGTCCGCCTGGCCCGCCGACTGGTCCACCCGGATCGAGTACGCCGACCAGCTGTCCACCCTCGCGAGCCCCCACGACTGACCCGCTCGGCGGCGCCCACGCCCAGCTCATGGTGGGTAGTGGGACGATTGTCAGCCCCGCCCGCTACCGTGCGGAGGTAGCACGATCACGGGAGGTCGAAAGCGGTGTCCGACAGCGCCAGTGTGTCCGAGGACGCGGTTCCCCAGACGGTCAGCGCCGCGCAGGAGGCGGCGGCGGGCGCGGAGCCGACCCCGGAGGCACGGGAGCGGCACGCCACGCTGAGCCAGGAGCTCACCGACCACCAGTACCGCTACTACGTGCTCGACGCGCCGACCATCTCCGACGCCGAGTTCGACCGGCAGCTGCGTGAGCTGGAGGCGCTCGAGGCGGAGTATCCGGCGCTGCGCACCCCCGACTCGCCCACCCAGCGGGTCGGCGGCACCTTCTCCACCGACTTCACCCCGGTCACCCACGCCGAGCGGATGCTCTCGCTGGACAATGCCTTCGCCGACGAGGAGCTGGCCGCCTGGGCCGAGCGGGTCGAGCGGGACGCCGGCGGCCCGGTGCCCTACCTCTGTGAGCTGAAGGTCGACGGCCTGGCGATCAACCTCACCTACGAGAAGGGCCGGCTGGTCCGGGCCGCCACCCGGGGCGACGGGCGCACCGGCGAGGACGTCACCGCCAACGTCCGCAGCATCAAGGACGTGCCGGCCCGGCTGACCCCCGCCGACGACTTCCCGGACGTGCCGGAGTTCCTCGAGGTGCGCGGCGAGATCTACTTCCCGGTCGCCGCGTTCGCCGACCTCAACGCCGGCCTGGTCGAGCAGGGCAAGCCGCCGTTCGCCAACCCGCGCAACGCCGCCGCCGGCAGCCTGCGGCAGAAGGACCCGCGGATCACCGCCTCCCGGCCGCTGCGCCTGGTGGTGCACGGCATCGGCGCCCGCCGGGGGTTCCAGCCGTCCGCCCAGTCCGAGTCGTACGCGGCGCTCAAGGCGTGGGGGCTGCCCACCAGCGACCGCTGGCGGGTGGTGCCGGACCTGGCCGGGGTGGCGGAATTCATCGCCTACTACGGCAAGCACCGGCACGACGTCGAGCACGAGATCGACGGCGTGGTGGTCAAGGTCGACCCGGTCTCGATCCAGGGGCGGCTCGGCTCCACCAGCCGCGCGCCGCGCTGGGCGATCGCCTTCAAGTACCCGCCGGAGGAGGTGACCACCAAGCTGCTCGACATCGACGTCAACGTCGGGCGCACCGGGCGGGTCACCCCCTTCGCCGTCCTCGAGCCGGTCCGCGTGGCCGGCTCCACGGTCGCCCTGGCCACCCTGCACAACGCTCAGGAGGTCGAGCGCAAGGGCGTGCTGATCGGTGACACGGTGGTGCTGCGCAAGGCCGGCGACGTCATCCCCGAGGTGCTCGGCCCGGTGGTCGACCTGCGCCCCGCCGACGCCCGGCCGTTCGTCATGCCCACCACCTGTCCAGCCTGCGGCACCCCGCTCGCGCCGGCCAAGGAGGGCGACGTCGACATCCGCTGTCCCAACGCGCGCACCTGCCCGGGCCAGATCCGCGAGCGGGTCTCCTACCTGGCCGACCGCAAGGTGCTCGACATCGAGGTGCTCGGCGAGAAGAGCGCCGCCGCGCTGCTGGACGGGCAGATCATCACCAACGAGGGTGACCTGTTCCAGCTCGACGCCGAGCAGCTCGCCCGCTCGCCGTTCTTCGTCAACAAGGACGGCAGCCTGGGCAGCAACGCCAGCAAGCTGCTGGACAGTCTGGCCGTGGCCAAGGAGCGGGACCTGTGGCGGGTGCTGGTCGCGCTCTCCATCCGGCACGTCGGCCCGACCGCGGCGCAGGCCCTCGCCCGGCACTTCCGCTCGATCGAGGCGATCGAGGCGGCCAGCGAGGAGGAGCTGTCCTCGGTGGACGGCGTCGGCCCGACCATCGCCGCCAGCATCAAGGAGTGGTTCGCCGTCGACTGGCACCGCGAGGTGGTGCGCAAGTGGGCCGAGGCCGGCGTGCGGATGGCCGAGGAGGCCGGCGAGGAGGGGCCGCGCCCCCTCGAAGGGGTGACCGTGGTGGTGACCGGCACGCTGGCCGGGTTCAGCCGCGACCAGGCGTCCGAGGCGATCCAGAGCCGGGGCGGCAAGGTCACCGGCTCGGTGTCGAAGAAGACCAGCTTCGTCGTGGTGGGGGACAATCCCGGGTCCAAGGCCGACAAGGCGGCCAGCCTGAAGCTGCCGGTCCTCGACGAGGAGGGCTTCCGGGTGCTGCTGGAGTCGGGCCCGGAGGCGGCCCGCGAGGTGGCCCGCGTCGAGGGCTGACCCGGGCGGGGCGTGGACCTTGCCAGGGCGTGCGGCGTATACCAACTTAATTACGACTACGACCGATTCGTGACTGTCGTGTCGGGGAAACCGGCACCGAGGGCGTTTCATTGGCGTACGGCGTGTGTACGCCAGGTGCGTCCCCGGGAGGTGCGATGGAGACCGGCGATCCGCGAAACTCCGTGCCGCCCGGGCGGGGTACGCCGTTCTTCGGTTTCGTCGTCGCCGTCGGTGTCCTGGCCGTGCTCGTCTCGGCCGGTCCGCTGGCCGGGCTGCCCGAGCGGCTCCCCGGCATGCCGGCCGCGTTCTGGACCATGGCGGCGCTCGCCGTCGCCTGTGACGCGCGACCGTTCGTGCCACCGGGCCGCCGGCATACCTCGGCGGTCTTCCCGTCGACCTGCTTCACCTTCGCCATCCTGCTCGGCTGGGGGCTCGGCCCGGCGGTCGCCGTGCAGGCCGTGGCGGTCGCCGTCTCCGGCTGGCGGCTGGGGTACGCCCCGTGGCGGACCGCCTTCAACGCCGCCCAGTACGCCTGCGCGCTCGCCGCCGCGCACGCGGTCACCCGGCTCGGCGCCGGCGAGCTGTACGACGGCGGGCGGCTGCACTGGACGGTCGTGGCGGCGGTGGGTGGCGGCGCGGTCGCCTGGTTCGTGGTCAACTACGTCCTGGTCAGCTTCGCGATCCGGCTGCGCTTCGGCGACCGCTGGTGGCCCAACGTCCGACTCGGCCTCGGCTACGAGCTGCTCTCCACCGGCTCGCTGCTGCTGCTCGCCCCGGTGCTGGTCGCCGCCGCCCGGGCCAGCGCCGCGCTGATCCCGCTGGTGCTGGTGCCGCTGTTCGCCGTCTACCGGATGGCCCGGCTCTCCACCGAGCAGGCGCAGTTGGCCGCCCTCGACCCGCTCACCGGGCTGCCCAACCGCAAGGCGCTGCTGGCCGAGGTGGCCGAGCAGGTGCACCTGCACGCCGAGCGGGCCGGCCGGGGCGAGCCGGACGCCCACCTGGCCCTGCTGCTGCTCGACCTGGACCGGTTCAAGCACGTCAACGACGCGCTGGGGCACGCGGTGGGGGACCGGCTGCTGGTCGAGGTGAGCGCCCGGCTGACCGGCGTGGTGGGCGAGCGCGACCTGGTCGCCCGCCTCGGCGGCGACGAGTTCGCCATCGTCGTACCCCGGCTCACCGGCACCGACCACGCGCGTGAGCTGGCCGACCGGGTGGTCGCCGCGCTCGCCGAGCCGGTTCCGCTGGACGGGCTGCCGCTGGACGTGGGCGGCTCGATCGGCATCGCGATCTTCCCCGAGCACGGCGAGGACTTCGCCACCCTGATGCGCCACGCCGACGTGGCCATGTACGACGCCAAGCACCGCAACGACACGGTGGCGGTGTACGCGGCCGAGTCCGACCACAACTCGGCGGAGCGGCTCAGCCTCCTGGCCGACCTGCGGCGCGTCCTGGAGGCCACGCCCGCCGTCGCCGTGGCGGCGCCGTCCGCCGTACGCGGGGGCGACGGTGCCATTCTCGCGCCCGCCCCCGGCCTGACCGGGCCGGCCGGTCCGGCTCCGGCTGACGGCGTACCCCGCAATGGTGGCCGGGCCGGCGGCGCGGCCCGGCCGGGCGCGGGCGCGGGCGCGGGGCGGTGGCGGCTGCGGCGGCGCGAACGGGCCGAGGCGCCGCCCGACGACGAGCTGATCAACCGGATCGTCACCAACGCCGACCCGATCCGTCGCCGGGCCGCCCGGGCGGTCGGCACCGACGCGCCGCCGGGCGGCGTCGGCCACGCGAACCGACCGCTGGCCGCGTTCGACGACCACCCCGAGGGACCGACCGGCGGTGCCCCGTCGAACGCGACGATGCTTCCCGGCGCGGCCGAGGCCCGGGCGGCCGGCGGCGCGGACGATCCGGCCGGCGACCCGGGCGAGATCACGATGTACTACCAGCCGCAGATCGAGATCGCCACCGGCGAGGTGGTCGGGGTCGAGGCGCTGCTGCGCTGGCGGCACCCGCGCCGGGGCATGGTCGATCCGGGCGAGCTGATCCAGGTCGCCGAGCAGAGCGCGGTGATGCGGCTGCTCACCCGGCGGGTGGTGGACGACGTCGTGGAACAGCTCGCCAAGTGGTCGGCGGCCGGCCTCACCCTGCGGGCCGCGCTCAACGTCAGCGTCCGGGACCTGCACACGGGCGAGATCGCCGACCAGATCGCCGACCGGCTCGCCGGGTACGGCGTACCCCCGGACCGGCTCCAGGTGGAGATCACCGAGGGGGCCCTGATGGCCGACCCGCGACGGGTGCTGGCCAGCATCTCCCAGCTGCACCGGATCGGCGTCGGCATCGCGCTGGACGACTTCGGCACCGGGTACTCCTCCCTGCAGCACCTGCGCCGGCTGCCGCTGTCCGAGGTGAAGGTGGACCGGTCGTTCGTCCTCGGCATGGCCGAGGACCCGGACGACGCGGCGATCGTCCGGTCGATGATCGAGCTGGCCGGGGCGCTCGGGCTGCGCGTGGTGGCCGAGGGCGTGGAGGACGAGCGCACCTGGCGGCTGCTGCACGCCGCCGGTTGCGACGTGGCCCAGGGCTGGTTCCACGCCCGGCCGATGCCGGCCGGCGAACTGGTCGCCTGGCTGTCCCGCTACCGCCCGGTCCGTCCCGTGGTGACCGCCGACGCCGACGGTGGGGGCCGGGGAGCCGGAGGCACCGCCGGCGGGCCCGACACATAGACTCGGCACGTCACCACCTGCGCGGCACGCGGCAGGTCGGTACGCAGCACTCAGCCAGGAAGGGGTCGTCATGGCCGCCATCTCCCGCGAGGAGGTCGCGCACCTCGCGCGACTGTCGCGGCTCGCCGTCACCGAGGAGGAGCTGGACACCTTCGCCGGCCAGCTCGACGTGATCCTCCAGTCGGTCGCCCAGGTCGGCGAGGTCGCCGCGGCGGACATCCCGCCGACCTCCCACTCGGTGCCGCTGACCAACGTCCTGCGCGAGGACGTGGTGGTGCCCGGGCTGACCCCGCAGGAGGCGCTGTCGGGTGCGCCCGACGCCGAGGAGCAGCGGTTCCGCGTCCCGCGGATCCTGGACGAGGATGTGGCTTCATGACCGACCTGACCAAGCTGAGCGCAGCCGAGATCGCGGGGCTCGTGGCGAAGGGCGAGACCTCGGCGGTCGAGGTGACCCGGGCCCACCTGGACCGGATCGCCGCCGTCGAGGACCGGGTGCACTCCTTCCTGCACGTCGACACCGAGGGCGCGCTGGCCGCCGCCCGCGCGGTCGACGAGCGCCGGGCCGCCGGCGCGGAGCTGGGCCCCCTCGCAGGCGTGCCGGTCGCCGTGAAGGACGTGCTCACCACCAAGGGCGTGCCGACCACCGTCGGCTCGAAGATCCTGGAGGGCTGGCGCCCGCCGTACGACTCGACGATCGTGCAGCGGCTGCGCGACGCGGGCACGGTGATGCTCGGCAAGACCAACATGGACGAGTTCGCGATGGGCTCCTCCACCGAATACTCGGCGTACGGCCCGACCCGTAACCCGTGGGACCTCGACCGCATCCCGGGCGGCTCCGGCGGTGGCAGCGCCGCGGCCCTCGCGGCGTACGAGGCGCCGCTGTCGATCGGCTCGGACACCGGCGGCTCGATCCGCCAGCCGGGCGCGGTCACCGGCACGGTCGGCGCGAAGCCCACGTACGGCGGCACTTCCCGCTACGGCCTGGTCGCGTTCTCCTCGTCACTGGACACCCCCGGCCCGTGCGCCCGTACGGTGCTGGACGCCGCGCTGCTGCACCAGGTGATCGGCGGGCACGACCCACGCGACTCCACCTCCATCCCGGCCCCGGTGCCGGACGTGGTCGGTGCGGCGCGGCTCGGCGCGACCGGTGACCTGACCGGGGTGAAGCTCGGTGTGGTGACCGAGTTCACCGGCGAGGGCGCCGAGCCGGGCGTGATGGCCGCGTTCCGCGAGTCGGTCGAGACGCTGGCCAAGCTGGGCGCCGAGATCGTCGAGGTCTCCTGCCCGCACTTCAGGTACGCGCTGCCGGCGTACTACCTGATCGCGCCGAGTGAGTGCTCCTCCAACCTGGCCCGCTTCGACGGGGTCCGGTTCGGCCTGCGGGTCGGCGACGACGGCAACCGGTCGCTGGAGGAGGTCATGTCGCTGACCCGCGAGGCCGGCTTCGGCCCCGAGGTCAAGCGGCGCATCATGATCGGCACCTACGCGCTCTCCTCGGGCTACTACGACGCCTACTACGGGCAGGCGCAGAAGGTCCGCACCCTGATCACCCGGGACTTCACCGCGGCGTTCGAGCAGGTGGACGCGCTGATCTCGCCGACCACCCCGTTCGTGGCGTTCCCGATCGGGGCGCGCACCTCCGACCCGTACCAGATGTACCTGGCCGACCTGTTCACCATCCCGACCAACCTGTACGGCGGACCGGCCATCTCGGTCCCGTGCGGCCTCTCCGAGGGGCTCCCGGTCGGTCTCCAGGTCATGGCGCCGACCATGGCCGACGACCGGATGTACCGGGTCGCCGCCGCCCTGGAGTCCGCGGTCGGCACCCTCACCCCGCCCGCGCTCTGACCCGTTCGCGGGGCGGCCGGCCGGCCGCCCCGCGAACGGCGACACGCGGTCACCGTTCGGTCCATTACGCCTCGCCGCCGGTCCTGATTGGATAGCGTCTGCTTCCATTGGTGACCACGCTTTCCGTGACTCAATTCCTGGACGGGCGATGAAGAAGCTGCGGCCGATCGCGATTCTTTCGGTGCTCATGGTGGTGCTCCTCGGCACGGCGCAGCCGGCGGCCGCCGCGACCATCACCATCACCTCCGGTCCGCCGGCTTCCCCGGTCACCGCCTACGTGGAATATCCGGAGCACACGTTCACGGCGTCGGGTGGCACGGCGCCCTACACGCTCTCGTTGCGGGCGGGTGCGTTGCCGCCGGGGATGGCGTTGGCGTCGGCGGGGACGCTCTCGGGTACGCCGACCACGCCGGGCGAGTACCCGTTCGAGATCCGGATGACGGATGCGAACGGCGACTTCGCCGAGCAAACCGTGACCGTCAAGGTGGTGGCGCCGACCATCACCATCACCTCGGGCACTCCCGCCTCGTCGGTGACCGCCTACGAGGCGTATCCGGAGCACACGTTCACGGCGTCGGGTGGCACCGCGCCGTACACGCTCTCGTTGCGGGCGGGTGCGTTGCCGCCGGGGATGGCGTTGGCGTCGGCGGGGACGCTCTCGGGTACGCCGACCACGCCGGGCAGCTACCCGTTCGAGATCCGGATGACCGACGCGCACGGCTTCTACGCCGAGCAGGACGTCACCGTCAAGGTGGTGGCGCCCACGATCACCATCACCTCCGGCGTGCCCACCTCACCCTGGTACACCGCGCAGCCGTACCCCACGCACACCTTCAAGGCCTCCGGCGGCACCGGGCCGTACGCCGCGTCGCTGCGGGCGGGTGCGTTGCCGCCGGGGATGGCGTTGGCGTCGGCCGGGACACTCTCGGGTACGCCGACGACGACGGGCAGCTACTCGTTCGGGATCCGGCTGACCGACGCGCACGGCTTCTACGCCGAGCAGGACGTCACGGTCGTCATCGCCAAGCCGGCCGCCACCATCACGTCCGGAGCGCCGCCCAAGGGCACGGTCGGCGAGGCGTACTCGTTCCGATTCACCGCCGCCGGCGACTCCAACATCAAGTTCAGTGTGGCCGACGGTGACCTGCCCGACGGTCTCAACCTCGGCCCGGACGGCGTGCTCAGCGGCACCCCGGAGGCCGAGGGCAGCTTCACCTTCACGGTCAAGGCGGCCGGCACCGCGACGAGCGCCACCGCCGAGGTCACCATCGTCATCGACGCCGCGCCCTCCTCGCCGTCGCCCTCGCCGACGTCGACCTCGCCGGCACCGGGCACGCCGAGCCCGGGGACGCCGTCGGCCACCGCCGGGCCGGGGCTTCCGGTCACCGGATCGAACCCGGTCACCATGCTGCTACTGGGCGTCGCCGCGATCGCCATCGGTGGGATGGTCCTCCTCGCGCTCCACCTCCGTCGTCAGCGGTTCACGGCCGGTGGGTGACCTCCGCCGAGGCGGGTCGTAACGGCGGGCGCTGCGGGTTCAGGCCAGGCCCCGGCGCCCGGCCTGCAACCCGGCCTGGAATCGGGTGCGGGCGCCGAGCGCGGCCAGCAGGGCGGACGAGCGGCGCCCGAGGGTGCGTACGCTCACCCCGAGTTCCCGGGCGATGGCCTCGTCCTTGAGACCGGTCGCGAGCAGGCCCAGCAGCCGCAGATCCAGCTCGTCGGTCTCCGTCGCGGGCCGCTCCGGGTCCCACGCCGGCAGCGGCGTGGCCTGCATCCAGAGCAGTTCGAAGAGCTTCACCAGCGCTGAGACGAGCATCGGCGCGCGTACCACCAGCGCCGCGTCGACGGCCCGTTCGCTGGCCAGTGGCAGCAGCGCCACGGACCGGTCGCCGATCGCCAGCTTGAGGGGCACGTCACTGTGTACCCGGGCCTGCTCGCCCGCGGCCACGGAGGCCATCGCCTGTTCGAAGGCGCCGGGTAGCTCGAAGGCCTCCGGGGCGTAGATCCCCCGCACGGTGGCGTCCCGGCCGAGCAGTTCGTTCTCGGAGACGTTCGCGGACGCCACCTCCTGGGCGTACGGCGGGCGGTCCAGGACCAGCAGCTCCTTCATCACGCCATGCGTGAGCTGGACGAACTGGGCCTCGACGGCCGCCCGGCCGGTGACGATCTCGAGCAGCTGGTCGGGGCGGGTCAGCAGGTCCTGCGGGAACTCCTCCGCCATCCGCTCGGCGGCCCGCCGGGCTGCGGCGAACTCCTCGGTGCGTCGGACGACCAGGGCGTTCACGGCCACGTCCGGGCGGGTCGCCACCAGCCGGGTGCCGGCGCCGACCCGGCGGCTGAGGAAGCCGAGGTCCTCCAGGCGTTCGGTGGCCGCCCGGACCATCCGCAGGCTCTCCCCGACCTGTCGGGTGAGCTCCGGCACGCTCGACTGGGGTCGGCGTAGCAGGGCCAGGTAGACCGCTTCTTCCACCGGGGTCAAGCCCAACGACTCGAACATCCGAGCCCCTTCCCGCCTTGCGGGATGTCCGACACCGGCCATGGCCGGGCTCGGACACCCGAAACTGTGGCGATCGGCGCATGCCCACGTCTAGACATGCCTCATGATCTTCTCCCGACTCAGCGGCGCACTCGTGCTGGCCGTCACGGCCGCCGGTGCCGCCAACCTCGCCACCGCAGCCCCCGCCGCCGCAGCCGACCGCTGGCACCGCCCCCAGTGCGGCGTGGTCCAGGGCGACGGGTCGGTGACGTTCACTCGCGCCGACGGCGTGTTCCTGGCGCCCACCACGACCCCCCTCACCCCGGTGGCCTACCCCAAGCTCACCGCGCTGAGCACCCCCAACACCCTGGTGGCCATCTCGAAGAAGTCCATCCAGCGATCCACCGACGCGGGCTGCAGCTGGCAGCCGATCGCCGCCACGGAGCAGAACCTGGCGGCCTACGACCTGGCCGCCGGGCCGGACGGGGTCGCGTACGCGTACGGCATCAACGACCAGCCGATCTACCGGGTGCAGGGCGATCAGGTCACCAAGGTCGACGGCCCGGTGCCGGGCGACGGCGTGGCCGGGCTGGCGGTCGATGCGGCCGACGGGCGGGTCCTGCGGGCGGTCAGCAAGGCCGGGCAGGTCTACGACTCCGGCGACGGCGGCGTCACCTGGACCGTCGTGGGGCTGCCGCCCGGCCAGGACGAGTTCGTCTACAAGGCGGCCGTCGATCCGGCCGACCGGGAGCACCTCGTCGTGGGCACCATGGGTCACGGCAGCTACGTGACGTTTGACGGCGGCCGCAGCTGGGCCCGCTCGTCCGGAGTCGGCGCCACCCCGGGGTCGAACGGCTTCTCCCTGGCCTTCTCGCCGGCGGATCCGTCGACGATCTGGCTGGAGGGCTACGACGTCAGCCGGAACGACAACTCCGCCCGGCGTATCTGGCGCTCCACCGACGGGGGCCGCAGCTTCCTGCCGGTCCTCGACGGCGCCCAGGCGGCCCTGGTCAACGGCACCCCGCTCTGGCCGAGCCCGGTCGACCCGGACGTGCTGTACTTCGCCTACGGCACCTGGTTCGGCGGCTACGGCACCGATCTCTACCGGTACGACGCGTCGACCGGCCGGCTGACGTCCCAGCACAACCCCCACGACGGGATCGCCGGTGTCGCCTTCAACCCGGCCGATCCGCAGGTGATGTACCTCGGCGTGGTCGAGGAGCGCTGACCCGCCGCGCCGCGTGGGCCGCGGCGCCCGCCCGGGATCGTGCTCGGGCGGGCCGCCGCCGACCCGGGTGCAAGCCCGGGGGCGGTGACCGGACGCAGCCCCATTAGGCTGGAACGGTTACGTCCGGATCGCGCCTGGAGCTCAGATGACGACGACACTGCCCGCGTACGACGAGGTCGTCGCGCGCTACGAACCGGTGATCGGCCTGGAGACCCACGTCGAGCTGGGCACGAACACCAAGATGTTCTGCGGCTGCCCGACGGACTTCGGCGGCGATCCGAACACCCGGGTCTGCCCGGTCTGCCTGGGCCTGCCCGGCTCGCTGCCGGTGGCCAACAAGGCCGCCATCGAGGCGACCATCCGGATCGGCCTCGCGCTGAACTGCTCGATCGCCGAGTGGTGCCGGTTCGCCCGGAAGAACTACTTCTACCCGGACATGCCGAAGAACTTCCAGATCAGCCAGTACGACGAGCCGCTCTGCGTCGACGGCTACCTGGACGTCGAGGTCAACGGTGAGACGGTGCGGATCGGCATCGAGCGGGTGCACCTGGAGGAGGACACCGGCAAGACGCTGCACGTCGGCGGCGCCACCGGCCGGATCCACGGCGCGACCGAGTCGCTGGTCGACTACAACCGGGCCGGCATCCCGCTCGTCGAGATCGTCACCAGGCCGATCCCCGGCACCGGTGCGCTCGCGCCGGAGGTGGCCCGGGCCTACGTCACCGAGCTGCGCGACGTGATCCGTTCCCTGGGCGTCTCCGACGTCCGGATGGAGGAGGGCTCGCTGCGCTGCGACGTCAACACCTCGCTGAACCGGCCGGGCGAGGAGTGGGGCACCCGCACCGAGACCAAGAACGTCAACTCGCTGCGCTCGGTCGAGCGGGCGGTCCGCTCGGAGATGCTGCGCCAGGCGTCCGTGCTCGACGCCGGCGGCAAGATCACCCAGGAGACCCGGCACTTCCACGAGGACACCGGCGACACCACGCCCGGCCGGTCCAAGGAGACCGCCACCGACTACCGCTACTTCCCGGAGCCGGATCTGGTCCCGCTCGCGCCGGACCCGGCCTGGGTGGCCGGGCTGAAGGCCGCGCTGCCCGAGCTGCCGCGGCTGCGGCGCAAGCGGATCCAGCAGGACTGGGGCCTGTCCGACCTGGACATGCAGTCGGTCGTCAACGCCGGGGCGGTCGAGCTGATCGAGGCCACCGTTGCCGCCGGGGCCTCCCCGGCCGCCGCCCGTAAGTGGTGGCTGGGCGAGCTGTCCCGGCGGGCCAACGAGACCGGCGTGGAGCTGGCCGACGTCGGGGCCACCCCGACGCAGGTCGCCGAGCTGCAGAGCCTGGTCGACGCCGGCAAGCTCAACGACAAGCTGGCGCGTACCGTCCTGGAGGGCGTGGTGGCCGGCGAGGGCTCGCCGACCGAGATCATGACCAACCGGGGCCTGGAGGTGGTCTCCGACACCGGCGCGCTCACCGCCGCCGTGGACGAGGCGATCGCCGCCAACCCGGACGTCGCCGACAAGGTCCGCGGCGGCAAGGTCGCCGCGGCCGGCGCGCTGGTCGGCGCGGTCATGAAGACCACCCGCGGCCAGGCGGACGCCAAGACCGTCCGCGAACTTATCCTGGAGCGCCTCGGCGTCCAGGGCTGAGCCGCAAGGAGGGGCCCTGTTGACGCCTGGTGCGTAGCAGGGGGCCCCTCCTAACACATTCCAGCGAAGGCCGCCGTCGTGACCCGGCGGCGGCTTTCGGAGCATCCTTCGAGTACGCGCGCGATCCGCGCATCCCCTCGCGTGGGCGTCAACGGCGACGCCCGGATGGAGTCACCGTGAACCAGCACGACCTCGACGTCCTCGACGAGATCCAGCGGCGGGTGCTCTGGCTCGCCACCAGGATCGTGGACGCGGCCAACCACGACCGGAACACGGGCGACGGGGTGAAGGTCGGGGGCCACCAGGCCTCCAGTGCCTCCCTGGTCACCGCGATGACCGCGCTCTGGTTCGCCCACCTGAACGGCGAGGACCGGGTCGCGGTCAAGCCGCACGCCTCGCCGGTCTTCCACGCCATCCAGTACCTGCTCGGCAACCTGGACCGGTCGTACCTGCCGAAGCTGCGGGCGCGCGGCGGTCTGCAGTCGTACCCGTCGCGGACCAAGGACCCGGACGAGGTCGACTTCTCCACCGGCTCGGTGGGCCTGGGCGCCGCCGCTCCGCTGTTCGCCGCGGCCACCCGACGCTACGTCGACGCGCACTTCGGCGAGCGGCCGCGCTCCCGCTTCGTCGCCATCATCGGCGACGCCGAACTGGACGAGGGCAACATCTGGGAGGCCGTCGCCGACCCGGCCACCACCGGCCTGGGCAACGTGATGTGGCTGGTCGACTTCAACCGCCAGTCCCTCGACCGGGTCGTTCCGGGCATCCGGATCAACCAGTGGCGCGGCCAGTTCGAGGCCGCCGGCTGGCACGTCGTCGAGGTCAAGTACGGCCGCCGGCTCGCCGAGGCGTACGCCCGGCCGGGCGGGGAGGCGCTGCGCGACTGGATCGACCGGATGCCGAACGAGCAGTACCAGTCGCTGTTCGGGCTGGCCGGGCCGGCCCTGCGCAAGCAGTTCCTCGACGGCGCCCCGGCCGAGGTGTCCGCCTTCGTGGCCGACCTCCCCGACGACGAACTGGGTCCGCTCGTCACCGACCTGGGCGGGCACGACCTCGAGGCGCTGCTCGACGCCTACGCCCAGTGCGACGCGGTCACCGACCGGCCCAGCGTGGTCTTCGCGTACACCGTCAAGGGGTGGGGGCTCCCCATCGCCGGCAACCCGCGCAACCACTCCGCCCTGCTCACCACCGAGCAGGTCGACGCGCTGCGCGCCGCGCACGGCCTGACGGCCGAGACCGAGTGGGATCGCCTCGACCCGGCCTCCCCGGCCGGGATCCGGGCCGGCGAGCGCCGGGAGGCGCTGTCCCGCGCGCCGCGCGAGCGGGCGCTGGGGGTCGCCGTCCCGGAGACCACCAGGGTACGCGCGAACAAGCCCGTCTCCACCCAGGAGGTCTTCGGCCGGGTGCTGGTCGACCTGGCCCGCGACCCGCAGGTGGCGCCCTACCTGGTCACCACCGCGCCGGACGTGGCCACCTCGACCAACCTGGCCGGGTTCATCAACAAGACCGGCGTCTTCGCCCCCACCGAGCAGCGGTCCTGGACGGAGGACCGGATGCTGCGCTGGACGGAGAGCCCGTCGGGCCAGCACATCGAGCTGGGCATCTCCGAGATGAACCTGTTCCTGCTGCTCGGCCAGCTCGGCCTGTCGTGGGACCTGTCCGGGCAGCCGCTGCTGCCGGTCGGCACGGTCTACGACCCGTTCGTGCTGCGCGGCCTGGACGCCTTCCTCTACGGCACCTACTCCGGCTCCCGCTTCGTGGTGGCGGGCACCCCGTCCGGCATCACCCTGGCCCCGGAGGGCGGTGCCCACCAGTCCACCATCACCGCCTCCGTCGGCCTGGAGCTGCCCGGCGTCACCTTCCTCGAGCCCGCGTACGCCGGCAGCCTCGACTGGCTGCTCTGCGACGCGCTCGGTCAGATCGCCGGGGGAGCCGCGCCCGCCGCCACCGCCGCGCCGGCCGAGGACGGGGCATACTACTTCCGGCTCAGCACCCGCCCCGTCGACCAGGCGCCGTTCGAGGCGGCCCGGGCCCGGCTCGGCGACGCGGTGCTGCGCCGGCAGGTGGTCGCCGGGGCGTACCGGCTGGTGGACGCGCACGAGGCGTACCCGCACCTGGCGGACGCCCCGGTCGTGCAGCTCGCCGCCTCCGGCGCGGTGCTGCCCGAGGTCCTCGCCGCCGCGGCGGAGCTGGCCGAGGAGGGCGTCGCCGCGCACGTGGTCGACGTGACGAGCCTGGACCGGCTCTACCGGGCCTGGCAGCGGACCCTGCGGCAGGGCGTGCGGACCGCGACGGTGCCGAGCGTGCCCGGCGCGCTGCGGTCGGCGTTCGTCGACCGGGTGCCGGTGGTGACCGTGCACGACGCCGCCTCGCACGCGATGGCCTGGCTGGGCTCGGCCCTCGGCGCCCCGGCGGTGCCGCTCGGGGTGGACGAGTTCGGCCAGTCCGGCAGCGTCCGGGAGCTGTACGAGCTGCACGACCTGCTCCCCGGCAGCATCGTCAACGCCGCCCTCGCCGCGCTCTCACTGCGCTGACGGCGGGTGCCGTCGCTCAGCGGGTCGTGGTGGGGCTGGGGCCGGTCGGGGTGGGCGATTCCGGCGCACCCCGGCTGGGCGTCGGGGTGACCGGCGCCTGGGCGCCCTTCGCCGGCTCCCTGATCAGGTGCCGCTCCAGGTTGACCTGCGACTGGCCGGTGCCGCCCACGGTGATCTCGTCGTACGCCTGGAGCATCTTCTGCTGGTCGAAGTAGAGCACGGTCATCGTCAGCGGAGTGGGCTTCTCGCCCTCCAGGCCGCGCAGCCCGGCACCGCCGGTGGAACCCTCCACCATCAGCGTGGTCGGATCCTTGCCCGGCACCTGCGGCAGCTTGAGCACCTGCCGCTCGTGCAGGTGCCCGGACAGCACCAGCGGGGTGATGCCGGAGAGCGGCCCGGCCGAGGCCGGGTCGTGCACCAGCGCGATGTCCACCTTGTTCGGCGAGTTCTGCACCGTGGTGGCCAGCCGCTCACCAGAGCCGATGATCTGGTCGGCCACCTGCGCGGTCAGCCCGCTGCCGGCCGGCGAGGTCTCCTTGTCGGGGGTGAACCGCGGGTCGCCGATGCCGGCGATGGTCAGCCCCGACACGGTCGTCGTCGAGTTGTCCAGCACGATCGCGTTCGGCTGCTGGGCCACCGCCGCGGCGGTGCGCGGCGAGTCGTGGTTGCCGCGGATGTAGACGTACGGCTTCTTGAGCAGGCCGATCGAGCCGACGTAGGACGCCTCCGGCTCGCTGCCCCAGTCGGTGATGTCCCCGGTGTCGATCACCACGTCGATGCCGAACTGCTCGACGATGGTCCGGATCAGCGACCAGCCGGTCGGGTTGAGGTGCATGTCGGAGACGTGCAGCACCCGGGTCGTCCCGGGGGCCGGCTCGTACACCGGCAGCGCCGAGACGGTGGTGTAGAGCTTGCTGACGTTCCCGACCAGCCGCTGGAGCTGGTCGGCGTACTTCGTGTAGTCGTTGGCGATCCGGCGCGCGTCGCCGACTATCGCGGGGGCGTTGACCAGCAGCCCCTCGTAGCGGGGCTCCTCGATCGACTGCGGGCGGACGGTGGCGGCGGCCAGCCCGAGGCTGCCCGCGGTGACCACCAGCGCCAGGCCGCCGGCCCAGGCCGTCCGGCGGGTGTCCCGGAAGGCCAGCCCAGCCAGCAGCAGGGTGGCCAGCACCGACGAGGCGAGCGTCTTGAACCCGAGGCGCAGCACCCCGGCGCGGACGTCCTCGACGGCGGACTGACTGGCCCGGCTGATGCTCGCCGGGTCGTCCAGCAACGCCTCGGTACGCCCCTGATCCAGCGAGCCCAGCTCCACGGTCAGGTAGGCCGGCCCCTGATGGCTGTCCAACTGGAGCGAGCCGAGCGGCGGCACGGCGACGGTGGTGCCGCCGGTCAGCGACGGGCTCAGGCTGAGCTGCGCGCGGAACGGCCCGATGTCGGTGCCCTGGTGCCCACCGGCGTACGTGCCGACGACGATCCCGGTCAGCGTCACCACCAGCACGGCCAGCACCACGCCGAGCCGGCGCAGCCCGGTGCCCCACCGTCCCGCCCACAGGCCTCGAAACGCCCGGCGGCGGGCGCGGCCGTTCTCCGGGGCGACCTCGTCCCCGGTGCTGCGCTGCTCGTTCTCCTGGCCGTCCATGTTCAAATCCTGACCTGCCCAATGAGGGATCTTGGGAAACCCGGGGGCCCGGGTCTTTTTCGATCTGCCGCCGTCCGGCGGCCGGGCCTCAGCTGCGTCCGGCCCCGCCGTCGGCGAAGACCAGCCGGAGTATCCGGTCGTCCTCCGCGGCCGGTTTGCCCCGGCCGTCCCGGTTGGACGTGCTCACCCAGAGCGAGCCGTCCGGGGCGACCGTGGCGGCCCGGAGCCGGCCGTACTTGCCGGTCAGCAGTTCGCGGGGCTGACCGAGCACGGTGCCGTTCGCGGCCAGCTCGACCAGCCAGAGCCGCTGCCCGCGCAGGCAGGCGGTGACCAGCAGGCGCTCCACCGCGGCCAGTCCGGAACAGGAGGCGTCGGCGGTGGGCCACTGCACGATCGGGTCGACGTAGCGCCGGTCGTCGGCGCGCCCCTCGGCCTGCGGCCAGCCGTAGTTGCCACCCTTGTTGATCTGGTTGATCTCGTCCCAGGTGTTCTGGCCGAACTCCACCGCGTACATCCGCTTGTCCGGCGTCCAGGCGAAGCCCTGGACGTTGCGGTGCCCCAGCGACCAGACCGGCGAGCCGGGGGTGGGGTTGCCCGGGGCCGGCCGGCCGTCCGTGGTGATCCGGAGGATCTTGCCGCCGAGGCTCTTCGGGTCCTGCGCGTTGGCCGTCCTGCCGGCGTCGCCGGTGCTGGCGTAGAGGTAGCCGTCCGGGCCGAAGCCCAGCCCGCCGCCGTCGTGGGTGCCGGCCTTGGGAATGCCGGTCAGGATCGGGGCGGGCCGCGCGCCCAGTTGCAGCTTGGCGATCCGGTTGTCCTGGGCGGTCGTGTAGTAGACGAAGACCGTGCGGTCCTTGGCGTACGACGGGGAGACGGCGATGCCGAGCAGCCCGCCCTCGCCGCCGGCCGCCACGTCCGGCACGGTCTGCACCACGGTGACGTTCAGCCCCTCCGGCCCGGACGCCGGGCCGACCTGGAGGATCCGCCCGCTGTCCCGCTCCGTCACCAGCGCGCCGCCATCGGGCAGGAAGGCGATCGCCCAGGGCACCGCCAGCCCCTTGGCCAGGACCGTGGCGACCACCTGCTGCCCGGCGCCGCCGGGGCTGGCCGTGGCCGAGGGGGTCGGCAGGTTCGGCGGCGCGCCGGCCGGGTCCGGTTCCGGCTCGCCGAACGCGCAGCCGGCGGTGCCCAGCAGCAGCGCCGCGCAGGGCGCCGCCAGCGCCAGCCGGAAACGGCTGGTGCGAGGGTACGGAGGACGGACGTTCACCCGCCCCAGAGTAGCCGGGCTGGGGCCGACCGGCCGGTACAGCGGGCGCGGCGGCTATGGTCGGCGGTCGTGAAGGTATGGATTCCGCACCGGGCCGGTCTCGACCTCCTCGGTGAGCTGCCCCCAGACGTCACCGTGGAGCTGCTGGAAGACCCGGCCCGGCCCCCGTCGTCCCCGTCCGGCGTGCGGTTCTGGGTGCCGCCGTTCCTCTCTGCCGGCCCGGCCGCCACCCCGCTCCTGGCCGAGCTGTCCGACCTGGCGGTGGTGCAGCTGCTGTCCGCCGGCGCGGACGCCTGGGTGGGGCGGATCCCCGACGGGGTGACCCTCTGCGACGCCCGGGGCGTGCACGACTCGGCCACCGCGGAGTGGGTGGTCGGCGCAATCCTGTCCGTGCTGCGCGGGTTCGGCCCGTTGGCCCGCGCCCAGGGCCGCCGGGAGTGGGCGTACGACGCGGTGGCCCCGACCGACGAGCTGGCCGGCAAGCGGGTGCTGATCGTCGGGGCGGGGTCGATCGGCGCGGCCGTCCAGGCCCGGCTGGCCCCGTTCGAGGTGACCTTCACACTGGTCGCCCGCCGCCCGCGCCCCGCCGAGGGGGTGCACGGGGTGGACGAGCTGCCCGCGCTGCTGCCCGCGGCGGACGTGGTGGTGCTGCTGGTGCCGCTGACCGAGCAGACCCGGGGGCTGGTCGACGAGAAGTTCCTCGCCGCGATGCCTGACGGCGCGCTGCTGGTCAACGCCGCCCGCGGCCCGGTGGCCCGGACCTCGGCGCTGGTGGCCGAGCTGGCCTCCGGCCGGCTGCGGGCCGCCCTCGACGTCACCGATCCTGAGCCGCTGCCCGTAGACCATCCGCTCTGGGAGCTGCCGAACGTGCTGCTCACCCCGCACGTCGGCGGCTCGGTACGCGGCCTGCTGCCACGGGCGTACCGGCTGGTGGGGGAGCAGCTGCGGCGGTTCGCGGCCGGCGAGCCGCTGGCGAACCGGGTGGTGGACGGGTACTGACCCGGCCGGCCCGGCCCTCGTTGCCCGGGCCGGCTCAGTCGGTGCCGGACAGTTCCTGCCCGGTGGCGGAGACCAGCCGGGGCAGGTCGTCGGCGCGTACGGCGGGGAGCACGAGCAGCTCCCCGTCGTCGAGCCGGACGACCCCCCGGCCGCGGGCGTCACCGGTCAGCTCGGCGACCCGCTCCCAGGGGATCCGCCGCTGCCCGGCGAGCGCCCGCAGCCGCAGCTCGCGGGAGTCCGCGTCGGTGCCCGCCCGCCAGGCCCAGACCATCACGGCGAGCGGAACCAGCAGCACCCAGAGCAGCCACGGGTTCGCGGTGGCCAGCGGCAGCGCGCCGACGAACGCGACGATCGCGGCGACCAGAATGGCCTGGTTGTGGCGGAAGCGGATGGTGTCGACGCGGGTCACCCTCCGATGATCGCACCCCGGGTGCGGTCCACCTCCGAGGGGCGTGACGGCCGCGATCCGCGGCACAGATATGACCGACGTCACGTAAAGTCTTGCGTCACCAAGAACGATCCCGACTCGCTCCCAGTCGTGGCGGAGCCGGGTCCTCGCCCGGTCGTCCGCGTCCCCCGCCCATCCGCTGACTCCACACCCGCTTTTGGCGCAACAGCACCGCCCCGTGCCCCCTCACGAAGGCGACCCGCCGTGCCCGTCACCCATCCCGTCGCTGGTCGACGCCGCCGACCACCGCTGCTCGACCTCGTCGTGTCGCTCGCCGGCACACTGGTTGTCCTGGCCGGGACCGCCGGCCTCGTCCCGGCCCTCGCCGCTGTCGCGCTCGCCGTGGCCGCCGGCTGCGCCCTGGCCTGCGTCCGGCTCGCCTGGCTGGCCGGCACCCCGCCCGCCGCAGCCGCCCCGGACCCGGCCCTGGCCACCGGCTCGCCCCCGGCCGCCGGGGTGGTCCCGGCCGCTGTTTCGGCCCCGGCTGCCGGGGTGGTCCCGGCTGTCGGCCCGGCCTCGGCTGTCGGCCCGGCCTCGGCTGTCGGCCCGGCCCCGGACGCCGGCGTTGTGCCGTCGTCCGGTCGGAGCGACCCGCGGGCGGCGCTGTCCCGCCGCTGCGCCGCGCTCCTCGACGCGGCCGTGCTGTCCGCCGGGCTCACCGTCGCCGTGCTGCCGTTGACCGACCCGTCGTACCGGCTGCCGGTCGCGCTGGTCGGCCTCGCCGTCACCGCCCCGCTGTACGCCGTGGCGCTGCTCCGGCTTCCCGGCCGTTCCCGGCTCACCGCCGCCGAGCGGCTCAGCCGGGCCGTCGACGTCCTCGGTCTCGGCGTCAGCCTGGTCTTCGCGGCCTGGATGCTGCTGCCGCCCGGCCCGGTGCCGCCGATGATGGCCACCGCGGGGGTCGTTGGCACGGTCGGGGCGGTGGCGCTGCTGGTGACCGCGCGGGCGGAGCGGCGATGTCGGCCGGGTGCGGCCCGCTGCTTCACCGGAGCGGCGGCCACCCTCGCCGGGCTGGCCCTGCTCGTGGTGCTGCTCGGCGGCGGCGCGCCGGACCGGGCCATCCTGGCCGTCGCGCCCCCGCTGCTGGCCGGCGCGCTGCTCACCGCCGGCGGTGCCGCGCGTACGGCCACCGGGGAGCGGCCCCGGCCTGACGGCTTCCCGGCCGGCTGGCCCGGGCTGACCGCGCCGGCCGCCATCGCCGCGCTCGCCGCCGGCCACCGCCTGTGGATGGCCGGGGAGATCCCGGCCCCCGCGATCGCGCTGGGGTTGGCGATCATCCCACCGATGGTGCTGCGCGAACTGCTCGCCGTCGCCGACCAGCGACACCGCGCCGACCAGCTGGTCGGGAAGACGGGGACGCCCGCCCCGGCCGACGACCGGCGCACCGCGACCGGTCCGCTCGTCGAGCTGGCGGGTCGGGACGACCTGCTGCGCGGCCTGGCGGGTCGGGACGACCTGCTGCGCGGCCTGGCCCGGCGGGAGGGCGGCACGCTGCTCGTCGTCGATCTGGTCGGGGCCGACGACGGCCCGGCCGTGGACCCGTCCGTGCTGGTCGGGGTCGCCCGACGGATTCGGTCCGGCTGCGGCCCCGGAGACCTGGTGGTCCGCCTCGCCGACGCCGAGTTCGCGGTGCTCACCGACGTCGGGCCGGTCGTCGCGTACGGGCTCGGCAGCAGGTTGCTGGCCGCGTTGACCGAGCCGTACCGGGTGCCCGAGGGGGTGCGGCGGATCCGGGTCAGCGTCGGGCTGGCCGAGACGGCCGGCGGTGACCCGGAGGACGTGCTGCGCCAGGCCGACCTGGCGCGGCGCCGCTCGGTGCAGCTCGGCCGGGACCGGGTCGAGTGGTACGACGCCTACCTGGAGGAGCAACTCGTCCGCCGGCTGGACCTGGAGCGGGAGCTGCCGGGTGCGCTCGCCCGGGGCGAGCTGGACCTGGTCTACCAGCCGGTGCTGGCCCTGGCCGACCGGCAGCCGGTGGGCACCGAGGCGCTGTTGCGCTGGCGCAGCCCGGCGTTGGGCACCGTGCTGCCGGACGAGCTGCTACCCGTCGCGACCGACCTGGACCTGCTCGGCGAGGTGGGGCGGTGGGTGCTGGACCGGGCCTGCCGGCAGCTCGCCGACTGGTCGGACGGGGGACGCAAGCTGTGGATGGCCGTGAACGTCACGCCCCGCGAGCTGGCGGCGCCGGACTTCGTGGCCCGGACGGCGACCGCGCTCGCCGCCTACGACGTGCCGCCGGAGCGCCTGGTGGTGGAGGTGCCCGAGCCGGCGGTCGCCGCGGAGCTGCCCACCGTGGTGGCGCGGCTCGCCGGCCTGCGTTCGCTCGGCGTGCGGACGGCGCTGGACGACTTCCGGGCCGAGCACGCCTCGCTGGCCCAGCTCCGTCGGTTGCCGATCGACCTGCTCAAGGTCGGCCCGCACCTGGTCGGGCCGGCATCCGACGGGCATCTTCCGCTGATCGAGGTGGTGGCCACCCTGGGCGACCGCCTCGGCTTGGAGGTGGTGGTCGAGGGGTTGGAGTCGGACGCCCAGGTCGCCGGGGCCCGCCGGGCCGGGTGCCGCTACGGCCAGGGCTTCGCCCTCGCCCGCCCGGCCACCGCCGAGCGGGTCGAGGCGTGGTTCGAGGAGTTCGGCTCGGCACCGCGGTGAGCTGGCCGGCCGGTGGCTGAACCGGTTCATCTGCTGCGGGGCGGGGCCGTGCTGCCGCGCGGGGTGAGGTGGGCGGTCTCGTCCTGGAGCCCGGTGACCGGCTCGCCGGCGATCACGGCGAGGAGTTGCCGGGCGGCGTGCGCCCCGTACGCGGGGATGTTCCGCCCGAGGGCGGTCAGCGGCGGGTGCACCAGCTGGCACAGCGGGGAGTCGTCCCAGGCCACGATGGACAGATCGCCGGGTACGGCGAGCCCCATCTCCTGGGCGACGGCGAGCCCGGCGATGGCCATCACGTCGTTGTCGTAGATCACCGCGGTGGGCCGGTTGGCGGAGCTGAGCAGCCGCCGGGTGGCCCGGGCGCCCTCCTCGCCGGTGTAGTCGGACCAGATCGTGGTGGTGTCGTCCAGCCCGAGCCGCCGGCACACCGCGCCGAACGCGTCGTCGCGGATCTCGGTGTGCAGCAGGTCGGCCAGCCCGCCGACCCGGGCGATCCGCGGGTGCCCGACCCTCCTTTCACTCCGGGACGCGGCGGTAGGCGCCGTCGCTGGCCGAGGTGGCCATCGAGGCGTACGCGCGCAGCGCCGCGGACACCGGACGGTCGCGGTCGGCCGGGGTGTACGGGCGGTCCCGCTTCTCCTCGGCGACCCGGCGGGCCTGCAGTTCGTCGTCGGGCACGTTGAGGTGGATCGACCGGGCCGGGATGTCGATGACGATCTCGTCGCCCTCCCGCACGAGCGCGATCAGCCCGCCGGAGGCCGCCTCGGGGGAGACGTGGCCGATGGACAGGCCGGAGGTGCCGCCGGAGAACCGCCCGTCGGTGAGCAACGCGCAGGAGCGACCCAGCCCCCGGCCCTTGAGGAACGAGGTGGGGTAGAGCATCTCCTGCATGCCCGGGCCGCCCTTCGGGCCCTCGTACCGGATCACCACCACGTCCCCGGCGACGACCTCCTTGGCCAGGATCGCCGAGACCGCGTCGTCCTGCGATTCGTAGACCTTGGCCGGCCCGCGGAAGGTCAGGCACTCCTCGGGCACACCGGCGGTCTTCACCACGCAGCCGTCCGGCGCCAGGTTGCCGTGCAGGATGGCCAGCCCGCCGTCGGCGCTGTAGGCGTGCTCCCGGTCCCGCACGCAGCCGCCGGCCGCATCGGTGTCCAGCGACGACCAGCGGTTGGTGGTGGAGAACGGCTCGGTGGTGCGCACCCCGCCCGGGGCGGCGTGGAACAGCTCGACCGCCTCCGGCGTGGCCGAGCCGCCCCGCACGTCCCAGTCGGCCAGCCACTGCTGCAGGCTGGGGGAGTGGACCGCGTGCACGTCCCGGTTGAGCAGGCCGGCCCGGTCCAGCTCGCCGAGGATGGCCGGGATGCCGCCGGCCCGGTGCACGTCCTCCATGTGGTACTGCGGCGAGTTCGGCGCGACCTTCGCGAGGCAGGGCACCCGGCGGGAGATGGCGTCGATGTCGGCCACCCTGAAGTCCAGCTCCGCCTCGCGGGCGGCGGCGAGCAGGTGCAGCACGGTGTTGGTCGAGCCGCCCATCGCCACGTCCAGCGCGACGGCGTTCTCGAAGGCGGCCCGGTCGGCGATCGAGCGGGGCAGCACCGAGGCGTCGTCGGCGTCGTACCAGCGCTTGGCGATCTCCACGACGGTGCGGCCGGCCTCGACGAAGAGCGACCGGCGCGCGGCGTGGGTGGCCAGGGTCGACCCGTTGCCGGGCAGCGCCAGGCCGATCGCCTCGGTGAGGCAGTTCATCGAGTTGGCGGTGAACATCCCCGAGCAGGAGCCGCAGGTCGGGCAGGCCGACCGCTCGATCTGCCCGAGCTGGTCGTCCGTGACCGCCTCGTTGGAGGAGGCGATCATCGCGTCGATCAGGTCGATCTTGGAGTGCACGACCCCCTCGATGGCGACCGTCTTGCCGGCCTCCATCGGGCCGCCGGAGACGAAGACCGTCGGGATGTTGAGCCGCAGCGCGGCCAGCAGCATGCCCGGAGTGATCTTGTCGCAGTTGGAGATGCAGACCAGGGCGTCCGCGCAGTGCGCGTTGACCATGTACTCCACCGCGTCGGCGATCAGCTCCCGGCTGGGCAGCGAGTAGAGCATGCCGCCGTGGCCCATGGCGATGCCGTCGTCCACGGCGATGGTGTTGAACTCCCGGCCCACCCCGCCGGCCTCGGCCACCGCGTCGGCGACCAGGCCGCCGAGGTCCTTGAGGTGTACGTGACCGGGGACGAACTGGGTGAAACTGTTGGCGATGGCGACGATCGGCTTGCCGAAGTCGTCGTCGGTCATCCCGGTGGCCCGCCAAAGGGCCCGGGCGCCGGCCATCGTCCGACCGTGGGTGGAGGTCCTCGACCGCAGCTCAGGCATGCCTACCAGTGTGGCACCGCCGGCCGCGCCGCCCCCGGGCGCGCGGGTCGTGTCCCAACAGTTGCACACCCGGGACCTCTCGGGGTGCGCGGATCCGGCAGAGTTGAGGTCGTGCATTCGTCCCCGGGCGTGGTCGCCGTCGCGGTGCTGAGCGGGTTGGTCGCCGCCGGTGCCACCGCGCTGCTCGTCGCCTCGGCCCGCCGCCGGGTCGGGGCGCACCGGCAGGCCCACGTGCTGCTCGCCGCGGCCGCCGGGATCGCGCTGCTCAGCCTCCTGGTCGCGGTCGCCGCCGCGCTGGCCGCCGGCGACCAGTGGGGCCACCGGCAGGGGCCGCGCACCGGCTGGGCGACGCTCGTCTCGGTGGGCGGCACGCTCAGTGGGCTGGCCCTGGGCGCCGCCCTGCTCCGCCTGCCCGGCGCCGCGGCCACCCGGGCCGCCACCGCCCGGTTGCTGCTCGACGGCGTGATCATGGCGAGCGCGCTCTGGTTCGTCGGCTGGGTGGTCCTCAGCGAGCCGACCCGGCTGCTCGGCACGCTCACCCCCGGGGCCTGCGTACCCATCGTGCTGGCCACGCTGAGCGCGGCGCTCACCGCCGGGCTGGCCCTGATCATGGTGCTGCGGGCCGATCCGCCGCGCGGCCGGCTCGTCCTGCTCGGCACCGGGACGACCGGGGTGACCGGCGGTGGGTTGCTCCTCTCCGCCGGGCTCTGCCAGGCCGGACCGGTGATGGTCCTCACCGGCGCCGCGCTGCTGACCGTGGGCCTGCTGGCCACCGCCACGGCGGTGCACCGGGTCGAGCCGCCCGGTCAGGTCGACGTCGACCTGATCCGCCGCGACGGCGAGTACGCCTTCGTGCCGATGTTCGCCATGGCAGCCTCGGCGATGTACCACCTGAGTCAGGGCGGCCGGTTCGACGCGTTCGCCATCGTGGCCGGCAGCGTCGAGGGCTTCGCCCTGGTGGCCCGGCAGTACCTGGCCCTCAACGACGTCCGCGGCTACGCCGGCCGGCTGGCCGCGCGGGAGGCCCACTTCCGCGAGCTGGCGCACACCGACCCGCTCACCGGGCTGGCCAACCGGCGCGGGCTGCTGCGCGCGCTGCACCGCTGCGCCGAGGCCGGCGTCCCCTGCGTCCTGCTCGGGATGGATCTGGACGGCTTCAAGAACGTCAACGACATGCGGGGGCACGACGTCGGCGACGCGGTGCTGGCCGAGGTCGGCCGGCGGCTGCGCGGCAACCTGCGTCCGGGTGACCTGGCCGCCCGGCTCGGCGGCGACGAGTTCGCGGTGCTGATGCACGGCGGGAGCGACGCCGGGCCGGTCGCGGAACGACTGCTCGGGGTGCTCGGCCGCCCGTACGAGGAGACGGACGGGCCGGTCTTCCTCTCGGTCAGCATCGGGGTGGCCGCCAACCACGGGCAGACCGACGTCAAGTTGCTGCTGCGCAACGCCGACCTGGCGCTGCGCTACGCCAAGCAGCGGGGCAAGAACCGGATCGAGCGCTACGACGCGACGTACGACCAGCTGCTGCGCCGGCGCACCATGCTGGAGCACGAGATGCGTGGCGCGATCGAGCGGGACGAGCTGCGGCTGGCGTTCCAGCCGGTGGCCTCGCTGCCGTCGGTCCGCCCGGTCGGCGCCGAGGCGCTGCTCCGCTGGCACCACCCAGAGCTGGGCAACGTCCGCCCGGACGAGTTCATCCCCCTCGCCGAGGAGTGCGGGATGATCTCGAAGCTGGGCGCCTGGGTGCTGCACCAGGCCTGCTACCAGCTCTCCCGCTGGCTGGCCGACGGGCACGACGTCTGGGTGTCGGTGAACGTCTCGCCGCGGGAGCTGCACGCCCCGGAGTACGTGGTGCAGGTCGCCGAGGCACTGCGCGCCCACCACGTGCCGCCGCAGCGGCTGGTGCTGGAGGTCACCGAGCACGCGGTCGCCACCGACCTGGACGAGCTGATCCGGCGCCTGTCCGCGCTGCGACTCACCGGGGTGCGGATCGCGCTGGACGACTTCGGCGCCGGCTACTCGTCGCTGGGGCAGCTGCGTCGGCTGCCGATCGACATCCTCAAGATCGATCACAGCCTGGTCGCCGAGCACGAGCCGGTCCGGCCGGTCGGCCGGGACGGCCCGGCGTTCGCCCCGATGGTGGACATCGTGATGCGCCTCGGCCACCAGCTCGGCCTGGAGGTGATCGCGGAGGGCGTGACCACCCCCACCGAACTCGCCGCGGTGGTCGCCGCCGGCTGCCGGTTCGGGCAGGGCGCGCTGTTCGGCTGGGGCGTGCCCGCCGAGCACCTGGAGGCGATGCTGGAGGCGGCCACCTCGCCCGGCGCGCGGCCCACCGCGGTACCGCCCGCCCCACCGGTGGCACCGGTGCCCGCGCCGCGCCGAGATGAGGGATCTTCGCAGGTGGGACCGGCTGCCGAGGGTGCGTCGCGGGGTGACGTGCCGACGTCCGTTAACCAAAATGTGGGATCAGTTGACTCATCGCGTGAGATGCGTCAGGCTTAGCCACATGTCGTCGAACCGGTCGCTGCGAGTACTTACCTGAGCGCACTCTCTGCTGATCGAGAGTGCGCTGGCCCCGTGCATCTGCACGTGGGCCGTTTTTGTTGCCATCGGACCATCACCGGGACGCCCGCGCCCCATCCTGAGAAGTGCATCACCCACTCCAGCCGAAGGCTTGAACCGCCATGACGAGACCCACGCCAGAGACCCTCGCCCACTCCGTCCGGCGCGCCCGCCCGGCCACCGAGCCGGCCGGCGCCGCCGACCACGCCTCCAACTCCCGCAACGGGGCCGTCCCGGCCACCCCGGCGGTACGGCAGCCCGCCCAGGCGCAGGTCTCCGGCGCCGGGTCGCTGGTGCGGGCGCTCGAGGCGCTCGGCGTCGACGTCGTCTTCGGCATCCCCGGCGGTGCGATCCTGCCGGCCTACGACCCGCTCTACGACTCCTCCGTCCGGCACATCCTGGTCCGCCACGAGCAGGGCGCCGGGCACGCCGCCACCGGCTACGCCCAGGCCACCGGCAAGGTCGGCGTCTGCATGGCCACCTCCGGCCCGGGCGCGACCAACCTGGTCACCCCGATCGCCGACGCGTACATGGACTCGGTGCCGATCGTGGCGATCACCGGCCAGGTCGCGCGGCCGGCGATCGGCACGGACGCCTTCCAGGAGGCGGACATCCAGGGCATCACCCTGCCGATCACCAAGCACAACTTCCTGGTGCAGACCGCCGAGGAGATCCCGCAGGTGCTGGCCGAGGCGTTCCACCTGGCCTCGACCGGCCGGCCGGGCCCGGTCCTGGTGGACATCCCCAAGGACGTCCTCCAGGCACAGACCACGTTCTCCTGGCCGCCCACCCTCGACCTGCCCGGCTACCGGCCGACCCTGCACCCGCACGGCAAGCAGATCCGGGAGGCGGCCCGGCTGATCACCAGCGCCCGCCGCCCGGTGCTCTACGTCGGCGGCGGCGTGCTCAAGGCCGGCGCCACCGAGGGTCTGCGCCGGCTGGCCGAGCTGACCGGCATCCCGGTGGTCACCACGCTGATGGCGCTGGGTGCGTTCCCCGACTCGCACCGGCAGCACCTGGGCATGCCGGGCATGCACGGCACCGTCGCCGCGGTCTACGGCCTGCAGAAGGCCGACCTGATCGTGGCGCTCGGGGCCCGCTTCGACGATCGGGTCACCGGCAAGCTGGACTCGTTCGCGCCGGACGCCACCGTGGTGCACGCCGACATCGACCCCGCCGAGATCGGCAAGAACCGGCACGCCGACGTGCCGATCGTCGGCGACGCCCGGCACGTGATCGACGAGCTGATCGCCGCGGTCACCACCGAGCAGGCGGCCCGGCCGGCCGCCGACCTCGGCGACTGGTGGGCCCAGCTCGACGACCTGCGCCGGCGCTACCCGCTGGGGTACGAGGAGCCGGCCGACGGCACCCTCTCCCCGCAGTACGTGATCAAGCGGCTGGGTGAGATCGCCGGCCCGGACACGATCTACGTGGCGGGCGTCGGGCAGCACCAGATGTGGGCCAGCCAGTTCATCTCGTACGAGAAGCCGTACACCTGGCTCAACTCCGGCGGCCTCGGCACCATGGGATACGCCGTCCCGGCGGCGATGGGCGCCAAGGTCGGCAAGCCGGACACCACGGTCTGGGCGGTGGACGGTGACGGCTGCTTCCAGATGACCAACCAGGAGTTGGCCACCTGCGCGCTGGAGGGCATCCCGATCAAGGTGGCCGTGATCAACAACGGCAACCTGGGCATGGTCCGGCAGTGGCAGACCCTGTTCTACGGGGAGCGCTACTCCAACACCGAGCTGGGTACCCACAAGCACCGCATCCCGGACTTCGTCAAGCTCGCCGAGGCGCTCGGCTGTGTCGGCCTGCGCTGCGAGAACGCCGCCGACGTGGACAAGACCATCGAGGCGGCCATGGCGATCAACGACGCCCCGGTGGTCATCGACTTCGTGGTCGGCAAGGACGCCATGGTCTGGCCGATGGTCGCCGCCGGCACCAGCAACGACGAGATCATGTTCGCTCGGGGCGTCCGCCCCGCCTTCGACGAGGACGAGCTCTAAATGAACCTGCACACGCTGTCCGTGCTCGTGGAGAACAAGCCGGGCGTCCTGGCCCGGGTCTCCGGGCTGTTCTCCCGGCGCGGCTTCAACATCGACAGCCTCGCGGTCGGCGAGACCGAGAACCCGGACGTCTCCCGGATCACCATCGTGGTCAACGCCGAGTCGTCCCCCCTGGAGCAGGTGACCAAGCAGCTCAACAAGCTGGTCAACGTCCTCAAGATCGTTGAGCTGGACGCGCAGGTCTCGGTTGCCCGGGAGTTGCTGCTGGTGAAGGTCCGCGCGGACCGCAACGCCCGCGCCCAGGTGCTGGAGACGGTGAACCTGTTCCGCGCCCGGGTGGTCGACGTCGCGCCGGACACCCTGACCATCGAGGCGACCGGCACCCCCGACAAGCTCGACGCGCTGCTGCGCGACCTCGAGCCCTTCGGCATCAAGGAGATGGTGCAGTCGGGCACGGTGGCGATCGGGCGCGGCTCGCGCTCGATCACCGCCGGCCCCGCGCTGCGCGCCGCCTGACCCCGACCGGACCGGCGCCCGCGCGCCGCCCGAACCACCGCACAAGTCCACGACGGGCCGCCGGGCACCGCCGTACGAAAGGGAAGTTCAATGAGCGTTGAGGTGTACTACGACGACGACGCCGACCTGGGCCTCATCCAGGGCCGCAAGGTCGCGGTGATCGGGTACGGCAGCCAGGGCCATGCCCACGCGCTGTCGCTGCGCGACTCCGGCGTCGACGTGGTGATCGGCCTGCCCGTCGGCTCGAAGAGCCGGCCGAAGGCCGAAGAGCAGGGCCTGCGGGTGCTCACCCCGGCCGAGGCGGCGGCCGAGGCCGACGTCATCATGATCCTGGCCCCGGACACCGCCCAGCGCGGCCTGTACGCCGAGGCGATCGCGCCCAACCTGTCCGCCGGCAAGGCGCTCTTCTTCGGCCACGGCTTCAACATCCGGTACGGCCTGATCAAGCCGCCGGCCGACGTGGACGTGGCGATGGTCGCCCCGAAGGGGCCGGGTCACCTGGTCCGCCGCCAGTACGTCGACGGCAAGGGCGTGCCCTGCCTGGTCGCCGTCGAGCAGGACGCCAGCGGCAACGCCTTCGGCCTGGCCCTGGCGTACGCGAAGGCGATCGGCGGCACCCGGGCCGGCGCGATCAAGACCTCCTTCAAGGAGGAGACGGAGACCGACCTCTTCGGCGAGCAGGCGGTGCTCTGCGGTGGTGCGGCGGCGCTGGTGCAGACCGGCTTCGAGGTGCTCACCGAGGCCGGCTACGCCCCCGAGGTGGCCTACTTCGAGTGCCTGCACGAGCTGAAGCTCATCGTCGACCTGATGTACGAGGGCGGCATCGCCCGGATGCGTTACAGCATCTCGGACACCGCCGAGTACGGCGACCTCTCCCGCGGCCCCCGGATCATCGACTCCCGCGTCAAGGAGGAGATGCGCAAGATCCTCGGCGAGATCCAGTCCGGGGAGTTCGCCCGGGAGTGGGTGGCCGAGGACGAGGCCGGCCGGCCGAACTTCGCGAAGTGGCGGGCCGAGGGCGCGGCGCACCCGATCGAGGAGACCGGGCAGAAGCTGCGCGCCATGATGAGCTGGGTCGACCGGCCCATCACCGAGACCGCCTGACCAGCGCCCTCGCCCTCCCGGCCGGACCGCCGGACGGGCAGGTCGCTGTGCCGGGGCCGGCAGCACCTGTGCTGGCGATATGCCTCAGCGGCATTTTTATGCCTCTGAGGCATATCGCTCTCCGGCATAGCCGCGTCCGTGGCCATCGCGCTGGTGACGGTCCTCACGCCGCGTACGGTCGGCGCAGCGCGCACGACTGTGTGAGGGCGCTCACCCGGCAGTCCGGGACACACCGGCAGGACCGCGCCCTACGATCCTTCCTAGGTGCGTAATCGGCACCTGACGGCCATGGCATCGATCAGCGCAGGGGCGCAGCGCGGCGCCCCGTCGCCCCAGGCCGACCGCATACGAGCGTCTACGAGGACCGATGAATCCTGTCGTACTGATCGCCGAAGAACTCGCCCCCGCCGCCATCGAGGTGCTCGCGCACGACTTCGACGTGCGCCACGTCGACGGCACCGACCGTCCGGCCCTGCTCTCCGCCCTCTCCGAGGCCGACGCGGTGATCGTACGCAGCGCCACCCAGATCGACGCCGAGGCGATCGCCGCCGCGCCGCGCCTGAAGGTCGTCGCGCGGGCCGGCGTCGGTCTGGACAACGTCGAGGTGCCGGCCGCCACCGCGCGGGGCGTCATGGTCGTCAACGCGCCCACCTCCAACATCGTCTCCGCCGCCGAGCAGGCCGTCGCGCTGCTGCTCGCCGTGGCCCGCAACACCGCCAGCGCCAGCGCCGCGCTGAAGGCGGGGGAGTGGAAGCGGTCCAAATACACCGGCGTGGAGATCCAGGGCAAGACCGTCGGGGTGGTCGGCCTCGGCCGGATCGGCGTGCTCTTCGCGCAGCGCATCGCCGCCTTCGGCACCCGGCTGATCGCGTACGACCCGTACATCCAGCCGGCCCGCGCCGCGCAGCTCGGCGTCCGCCTGGTCGGGCTGGAGGAGTTGCTGCGGGAGAGCGACTTCATCTCGATCCACCTGCCCAAGACGCCGGAGACGGTGGGCCTGATCGGCGAGAAGGAGTTGGCGATCGTCAAGCCGGGCGTCCGGATCGTCAACGCCGCCCGCGGCGGCCTGGTCGACGAGCAGGCCCTGGCGGACGCGATCGCCGAGGGGCGGGTCGCCGGCGCCGGCGTCGACGTGTACGCGAAGGAGCCCTGCACCTCCTCGCCGCTGTTCGCCTTCGACAACGTGGTGGCCACCCCGCACCTGGGCGCCTCCACCCACGAGGCGCAGGACAAGGCCGGCCTCGCGGTGGCCAAGAGCGTCAAGCTGGCGCTCCAGGGCGAGTTCGTGCCGGACGCGGTGAACGTGCAGGCCGGCGGCGTGGTCGCCGAGGACGTCCGCCCGCTGCTGCCGCTGGCCGAGAAGCTCGGCCGGGCGTTCACCGCGGTGGCCGGCGGGGTGGCCGCCAGCGTCACCGTCGAGGTTCGCGGCGAGATCGTCGCGCACGACGTGTCGGTGCTGAAGCTCGCCGCCACCAAGGGGCTGTTCAGCTCCGTGGTGGAGGAGCAGGTCACCTACGTCAACGCGCCGCACCTGGCCGCCGAGCGCGGGGTCGAGGTGTCCCTGACCACGCAGGCCGAGACGGTCGACCACGCCAACCTGGTGACCGTACGCGGCGCGCTGCCGGACGGCCGGACGGTCAGCGTCTCCGGCACGGTGACCCAGGCCGGCACCCGCGACCTCATGAAACTGACCGAGGTGGACGGTTTCGACGTGGAGATCGGCGCGGAGGGCATCCTCGTCTTCCTGCGCTACGTCGACCGGCCGGGCGTCGTCGGCACCGTCGGCACCCTGCTCGGCGCGGCGGGCGTGAACATCGCCGCCATGCAGGTCGCCCGCCGGGAGGCCGGTGGCGAGACGCTGATGACGCTCACCGTCGACCAGGCGCTCGGCGCCGACCTGCTCAACTCGGCCGCCGACTCGATCGGCGCGGTCGCGGCCAGCGCGGCCGACCTGCGCGACGAGTAGTCCACACACGACGGATCCGGGGCCCGGCCGGCAGGCCGGGCCCCTCGTCGTATCCGGGCGCTGGTCAGGGCGTGACGCGGGCCGGTGGTGGATAGACGGTGCCGTCCTGGGCGTCGAAGAGCATCAGGTCGTGCTCGGCGGCCAGCCGCTCGATGTCGAGCAGCACCTGGTCCTCGCAGGTGGGGACGAGGTTCATCTCCACGTGGTCGCAGGCCGCGTGCAGCGGAGCGACCTCCCACGGGGTGCCGGGGCCGGCCGGGCGGTCGGGATACGCGGCGGTGATCGCCCGGTAGAAGCCGACCACCCTCGGGTCGGGATGGTGCTCGCCGTGCCGCCCCTCGCGGCACCGCTGCACCGCCGCCCGTACCTGGTCGGGTGTGGCCCCGGCGGGCAGGGCCCACACGCTCAGATCAAAACTCACGGCGGACAGCGTGCCATTCCCGGGCACGGTCCGTCATCCTGCCGCGCCCAGGTTGGTGCCCGAAGCGCGGATCCGTGGGCTCGTGCGGTCCGCTGTGGAGACTCTTGCCTCGAGTTACGTCGATTCGCTAGCGTACTCGTGCGGTCACTGGCTGAGTTGAGACTCCGGCCCGTCTTCGGGTGGCGCGGTCGGGCGTCCGGCCCACCGGCCCGCACCCCTCGATTGCGCGAGCCACGCGCACTCGTCGCTGACCGGCCCCCACGGTCGTTGCCGAGGCCGTGGGGGCCGATCGCGAACCATGTCCCGGCGGGGCGGCGAGGCCCGGCCGGTGCTCACCGTCGACTGTGGGCGAAGAGCACCCGGTAGTCCGAGCCGTTGCCGAACCAGGCCAGCCCGGCCGGCCCGGCGGCGTAGAGGGCGGTGGCGTAGGCGTCAGCCACCGTGAGGTCCGGGCCCACCACGGTCGCGGCGCGGAGCTGGTCGGCCGGCTCGCCGGTGTGCGGGTCCACCACGTGCCCCCGGCGCCCGGTCACCCCGGAGGTCCCCACCGCGCCCGCCGTCATCTCCAGCATCAGGGGTGCCCGGTGCGCCTCCGTCGGGTGGTGCACGGCGACCCGCCACGGACCGCCGTGCGGCGCGTGGCCGCGCACGGTGAGGTCGGCGCCGGAGAGCACGGCGTAGTCGTGCACGCCGGCCGCGCGCAGCCGGGCTGCCGCCCGCTCCACGGCCCAGCCGCCGAGCAGGCCGCCCGGGTCGAAGCCGCCCGGCACCGCCCAGGCGTCGAACCATCCGTCGGTCGCCGCCCGCATCGCGGCGCAGCGGTCCACCAGGTCGGCCAGCGGGGGGTACGACTCGGGGCTGATCTCACCCCGGCGCAGCTTCGACACCAGGCTGTCCGGCTGGTTCGGCCCGTACGTGAGGTCGATGGCGCGCAGTTCGGCGACCGCGTCCCGCAGCGCCTCCCCGACGCCCCGCCGGCCCAGCCAGTCGGGCGCGTTGAGCAGCAGCGAGTACTCGGCGGTGGAGGTGCGGACGGTGTGCCGGACGCTGATCCGGTCGACGCCGGCGCCGCCCGCCCGGTCCAGCCGGTGGCTGCGGGCACCGAGGCGCAGGTCGGGGCGGCTGAGGAAGGAGGACTGGTCGAGCCAGCGGGTCCGCGGTTGCTCGTCGGGCCACTGGGTCCGTCGCCGCGTGTCGATCATTCTCTTACCCTAGGCAGCGGACTTGACTGCACCATGAATGCCACCTGGGAGGATCCTGAACGTCCGGCCGTCCCGAATGTTGGACGGTGCGTACCGGGAGACGGGACGGCGGCGTACCGTTGCCCAAACGACGAGGTGAGGAGCGCAGGTGACACGGATCGCGGTGGTGGCCGGGGACGGGATCGGACCCGAGGTCGTCGGGCAGGCCCGCAAGGTCATCGACGCCGTGCTTCCCGGCGTGACCGCCACCGAGTACGACCTCGGCGCGGCCCGCTACCACCGCACCGGCGAGGTGCTGCCCGACTCGGTCCTCGACGAGTTGGCCGGGCACGACGCCATCCTGCTCGGCGCCGTCGGCGACCCGACGGTGCCGCCGGGGGTGCTGGAGCGCGGCCTGTTGCTCAAGCTCCGCTTCGCGTTCGACCAGTACGTCAACCTGCGCCCCGCGCGGCTCTGGCCGGGGGTGCCCGGGCCGCTGGCCGCTGTGAAGCCGGGCGAGGTCGACCTGGTCGTGGTCCGCGAGGGCACGGAGGGCCTGTACGCCGGCGCCGGTGGCTCGCTGCACCGGGACACCCCGGCCGAGGTGGCCACCGAGGAGAGCCTGAACACCCGGCACGGTGTGGAGCGGGTGATCCGGGACGCCTTCGCCCGGGCCGGCCGCCGCGAGCGGCGCAAGGTCACCCTGGTGCACAAGACCAACGTGCTGACCCACGCCGGCTCGCTCTGGGCCCGTACCTTCGAGGCCGTCGCCGCCGAGCACCCCGACGTCGCCACCGAGTATCAGCACGTCGACGCCGCCGCGATGTTCCTGGTCACCCAGCCGCAGCGGTACGACGTGGTGGTCACCGACAACCTCTTCGGCGACATCCTCACCGACATCGCCGCCGCGGTGACCGGCGGCATCGGGTTGGCGGCCAGCGGCTGCATCAACCCCGAGGGGCGCTACCCGTCGATGTTCGAGCCGGTGCACGGCTCCGCGCCGGACATCGCCGGCCGGGGCGTCGCCGACCCGGTGGCCGCGGTGCTCTCCGCCGCGCTCCTACTCGACCAGCTCGGCCACGCCGACGCCGCCGCGCGGGTCACCGCCGCCGTCGCCACCGAGCTGGCCGACCGTACGCCGGGGGCTCCGCTGCGCACCGAGGAGGTCGGCGACCGCCTCGCCGGGTACGCCGTAGGCTGACCGGGCCGTCGCCGGCCCGGGATCCGGGCTGCCAGACCCGTACCCGGGCCGCCGCGGGCGTCGATCGCCGCACCGTCATTCGGTGCGTTCGATGTGTCGGGGTGGAGCTATCCGCTGAACGACCGTTCGGGGTAAGTTTCTGGCACCAATGACGTCGGCGTGCGGTGGCGCATGCCGTGGGACCCGCAGGGAGGTCAGCGCGATGAGCGGTGGTGACAAGCTCGATTTCGAGATCCGTCCGAATCCCGCGCCGGTATCCGCCGCCGACCGGGCCGCCCTGCTGGCGAACCCCGGGTTCGGCCGGGTGTTCACCGACCATATGGTGACCATCCGGTACGCCGACGGCAAGGGCTGGTACGACGCCCGGGTCGAGGCGCGCGCACCGATCCCGATGGACCCGGCCGCCGCCGTCCTGCACTACGCGCAGGAGGTCTTCGAAGGGCTGAAGGCGTACCGGACCGCGGACGGGGGCGCCACCCTGTTCCGTCCGGAGGCGAACGCGGCCCGCTTCGTCGCGTCCGCCCGGCGGCTGGCGATGCCCGAGCTGCCGCCGGAGACCTTCGTCGATTCGCTGCGCCGGCTGGTCGAGATCGACCGGAACTGGGTCCCGGAGGACGAGGACGCCAGCCTCTATCTGCGGCCGTTCATGTTCGCCAGCGAGGTCTTCCTCGGCGTCCGCCCGGCCAACGAGTACCTCTACGCGGTCATCGCCTCCCCGGCCGGTGCCTACTTCACCGGCGGGGTCAAGCCGATCACGGTCTGGGTCTCCCCGGACTACACCCGGGCGGCGCCGGGCGGCACCGGCGCGGCCAAGTGCGGCGGCAACTACGCCGCCTCGCTGGTGGCCCAGGCCGAGGCGATCGAGGCGGGCTGCGACCAGGTGGTCTTCCTGGACGCGGTGGAGCGGCGCTTCGTCGACGAGCTGGGCGGCATGAACGTCTTCTTCGTCTACGACGACAACACCCTGGTCACCCCGCCGCTGACCGGCACGATCCTGCCGGGCATCACCCGCGACGCGATCCTCACCCTGGCCGCCGAGTCCGGGCACCAGGTGGCGGAGCGGCCGATCAGCCTCGCCGACTGGCAGGCGGACGCGGCCAGCGGCCGGCTCCGCGAGGTGTTCGCCTGCGGCACGGCCGCCGTGATCACCCCGATCGGCGGGGTGCGCTTCCCCGATGGGGAGTTCCTCATCGGTGGCGGCGAGCCGGGACGTTCCACGATGGCCCTGCGGCAGCGGCTGGTCGACATCCAGCGCGGCCGGGCCGAGGACCGGCACGGCTGGGTGCAGCGGGTGCTCTGACCGCTGGTCGGGTGAACAGCCGTCGCGGCGCTCTGGCGGCGGCTTTCGCCGGGCGCTCGCGCCCAGCGTCCCGAGGCTGAATCGTTCACGCCATCAGCGCGACAGGGACTTCGACGTCTTGTCCCTGGCGCGCTGCGGCGGCGCGCTTCAGTCGAGCAGGTGGTCGCGGAGCGCGTCGAGCTGGGCGTCGGTCACCCCGGCGTGGCGCAGGTAGCCCTCCACCGAGCCGTATCCCGCGCGTAGCTCGGTGAGGAAGAGCGTCATCGCCTCGGCGGGGGAGGCGAGGTACGGGCGGGACGGCTGCTCCGCCTCGGGCAGCGTCGCGGCGACCCAGGCGCTGAACCGGTCGGACGCCTCGGTGCTCAGCGCGTAGTCGGCGACGATGTCGTCGTCGGGCACGCCGAGCACGGCCAGGGTGAGCGCGCAGACGATCCCGGTGCGGTCCTTGCCGGCCACGCAGTGCACCACCACCGGGGCGTTGGCGCTGTCCGCGATCAGCCCGAGCGCCTCGGCCAGGCCGGCCGTGCCGGTCTGCGCCAGGGCGGCGTACCGGTCGGCGAGCCAGCGGGGCAGGCTCTCCCGCGGGTCGTACCGGAAGTCGGCCCAGCTCTGATGCTCCGGGTGGATGTGCCGGTAGGTGAGCCCGTCGTACGCGGGCACCCGGCCGTCGCGGGCCACCTCCTCAGGGCGGCGCAGGTCGATGACGGTGCGGATGCCGAGGTCGGCGAACGCCGCCCGGTCGGTCTCGTCGATGCGGTGCAGCGAGTCGGAGCGGTAGAGCCGGCGCCGGCGCACGATCCGCCCGTCGTGGCCGGTGTGGCCCCCGACGTCGCGGAAGTTGAACAGGGCCGGGAAGGGGTTCCGGAAAGGGACGTCGATGGTTTCCACCCCTGACACGGTAACGGCCGGCGGGGCCGCGATGTGCCCCGCCGGCCGTCCGGTGCAGGTGACTCCGTTACCGGGCGGTGCCCGGCGGGATCGACGAGTAGGTGTCGTCGTAGTACCCGCCGAGCTTCTCCCGGTACGCCGGATCCGAGTCGGTGCTCGCGTCGTACTCGGGCGCGGCCTTGATCTGGTCCTTGCTCCGGTCGACGTAGACCTTCCGCTCGTCGTGGTCGACGTGGTTGACGGTGCCGGCCGGCAGCATGACCTTCGTGCCGAAGATCCACGGCCCGGTGTCGACCACGAGGAAACTGGAGTTCACCTCGTGGCTGGCCCGGTCCACCTTGCCGATACCGCCGTCACTCGCCTCCACCTTGTAGCCGACCAGGTCGATGCCGGACACGCCGGCGTCGTCCCGGTAGCGCCACGGATCGAAGCGTCCCGCGGGCGTGCCGCCCGCGAAGGCGCCCTGACCACCCTGGGTCAGCGGGTCCGGCGTCCCGTGGGTCGTTCGAGGGTCGAGCCGATCCATCGGCGTCCACTCCCTTTCTCGACTTTCTCGGGGGATGTGCCCTGTCGGACCCTTCGTACCCGGTTGTGGAGGTCGCTACACCGGCGGTTCAGGCCAGCGCGGACTCCGCGTCCAGGGCCACCGCGGCGGCGTGCACGACGGCCGCGATGCGCAGCCCCTCGTGCACCTGCTCACGGGTGAACCCGGCGGCGCGCAGGGTCTTCTCGTGCGACTCCAGGCAGACCCCGCAGCCGGTGATCGCCGACACGGCGAGGCACCAGAGCTCGAAGTCGCCCTTCTCCACACCGGGCCGGGCGATGATCTGCATCCGCAGCCGGGCCGGCAGCGTGGCGTACTGCTCGTCGCCGATGAGGTGCTTGGCCCGGTAGTAGATGTTGTTCATCGCCATGATCGTGGCCGCGCCCTTGGCCGCCTCGACCGCCTCCGGCGTGAGGTGACCGGCCGCCTCGGCGGCGACCTCCTTCAGCAGCATCGGGTTGCGGGCCGCCACCGCGCAGGCCAGGGCGGTGCCCCAGGCCTGCTCCGGCTTGAGCGTCGAGGTGGCGACGGTGGAGCCGAGGTTGAGCCGGATGTCCTTGGCGTACTCGGGCAGCGCAGCCTTGACCGCGTCCAGACCCATGGTCAGGCCCCGGCACCGGCGAGCAGCGTGGTGGCATCCAGGGTCGCGCCGCCCTTGTTCCAGTTGCACGGGCAGAGCTCGTCGGTCTGCAGCGCGTCCAGCACCCGCAGCACCTCGGAGACGTTCCGGCCGACCGAGCCGGCGGTGACCATCGCGAACTGGATCTCGTTGTTCGGGTCGACGATGAAGGTGGCCCGCTGGGCGACGCCGTCCTCGCCGAGCACGCCGCAGGCGGCGGTCAGCTCGCGCTTGATGTCGCTGAGCATCGGGAAGGGCAGCTCACGCAGGTCCGGGTGGTCCTTGCGCCACGCGTAGTGGACGAACTCGTTGTCGACGGAGACGCCGAGGACCTGGGCGTCCCGGTCGGCGAACTCGCCGTTCAGGCGGCCGAACTCGGCGATCTCGGTGGGGCAGATGAAGGTGAAGTCCTTCGGCCAGAAGAAGACCACGCGCCACTTGCCCTGGTGGGACTTGTGGTCGATCGTCTCGAACGCCTTCTCGGCGTCCAGCGACACGCAGGCGGTGAGTTCGTACTCGGGGAAGCGGTCACCGACGGTGAGCACAGGTCCTCCTAGACAGTGGCTTGTCAGCGGCGCGAGGCCGGTAACTGGATCGGTTCCAGATTCTGCCGCAGTGCTGTTTTCACCTGGTAGCGGCCGGTCGACTTGTGAAGTTGATCACGAGCGGCGGGTTCTGCCGCGACTTCGTATGCCAATCGGGTAGTGAACACCCACCGTCACCGTCCCGGCATGTGGATTCTTCCTCCCAAAACCAGGGCGGGGGTGGCAGAGTACCGATCGTGACCAGCCACGCCCTGATTATTGGCAGCTAGCGCGCCGGCCTTCCCTCTCGCCGAGCGCGCAGACCTCCCGCATCCGCGGGGGGTCTTTTTGTTGCTCCCCCGAGGTTCGAGAAGAGGACTCCGATGACCTTCCAGGTGTACGACACGACGCTGCGCGACGGCGCGCAGCGTGAGGGGCTCAGCTACTCGGTGGTCGACAAGCTGGCGGTGGCCCGCCTGCTCGACGACCTCGGGGTCGGCTTCATCGAGGGCGGCTGGCCGGGCGCCGTCCCCAAGGACACCGAGTTCTTCCGGCGCGCCCGTTCCGAGCTGGACCTGAAGCACGCGATCCTGGTCGCCTTCGGGGCCACCCGCAAGGCCGGGGTGGCGGTCGAGACCGACCCGCAGGTGCGCGGGCTGCTCGACGCCGAGACCCCGGCGGTGGCGCTGGTCGCCAAGGCGGACCTCCGGCACGTCGAACGGGCGCTGCGTACCACCGCCGAGGAGAACCTCGCGATGATCCGCGACACGGTGCGGTACATGGTGGGGCAGGGCCGACGGGTCTTCGTCGACGGGGAGCACTTCTTCGACGGCTACCGGCACGACCCGGCGTACACCGCCGCGGTGCTGGAGACGGCACTCGCCGCGGGGGCCGAGCGGTTCGTGCTCTGCGACACCAACGGCGGGATGCTGCCGTCCCAGGTCACCGCCGCCATCGCGGACGTCACCGCGCGCACCGGCGTGGCGCCGGAGCTGCTCGGCATCCACTGCCAGAACGACACCGCCTGCGCGGTGGCCAACACCATCGCGGCGGTCGAGGCCGGCGTGCGGCACTTCCAGGGCACCGCCAACGGGTACGGCGAGCGCCCCGGCAACGCGGACCTCTTCGTGGTCGTCGCCAACCTCCAGCTCAAGCTCGGGCTGCCCGTCCTACCAGAGGGCTGCCTGGAACAGATGGTGCGGGTCTCGCACGCCATCGCCGAGATCGCCAACATCGCCCCCGACACCCACCAGGCGTACGTCGGGGCCGCCGCCTTCGCCCACAAGGCGGGGCTGCACGCGAGCGCGATCAAGGTCGACCCGTTGCTCTACAACCACGTGGACCCGTCGGTGGTGGGCAACGGCATGCGGATCCTGGTGACCGAGATGGCCGGGCGGGCCAGCGTCGAGCTCAAGAGCCGTGAGCTGGGCCTGGACCTGTCCGGCCATCCGGACGCCCTGTCCACCGTCACCAAGCGGGTGAAGGAGCTGGAGGCCGGCGGCTGGTCGTTCGAGGCCGCCGACGCCTCGTTCGAGCTGCTGGTCCGCTCGGAGCTGCCCGGTCTGGCCGTACCCCGGCCGTTCGCGCTGGAGTCGTACCGGGTGCTGGTCGAGCACCGCGAGGACGGCGCGGTGGTCTCCGAGGCCACCGTCAAGATCCGGGTACGCGGCGAGCGGGTGATCGCCACCGCCGAGGGGAACGGTCCGGTCAACGCCCTGGACGAGGCGCTGCGCGCGGCCCTGGCCCGGCACTACCCGGAGCTGCGCGACTTCGAGCTGGCCGACTACAAGGTCCGCATCCTGGAGGGCAGCCACGGCACCGGCGCGGTGACCCGGGTGCTGGTGGAGACGGCCGGCGCGGGCCGGGACTGGACCACGGTCGGCGTCCACCCGAACGTGGTCGAGGCGAGCTGGCACGCCCTCGTCGACGCCCTCACCTACGGCCTCGACCGGGCCCGGGTGTAAGGACGGGCCCTTCCTCACACCGCCGGGAGGCGCAGCTCGGCGAGGACGGCCCGGTGGTCGCTGCCGGGCAGCGCGTACACGGCCACCGAGCGGACCGCGATGCGCCGGTCGGCCAGCACGTGGTCGATGGTGACCGGCGGGATCAGGTCGCCGTCGTACGGCCCCCAGGTGCCGGCGAGCCCGGCGCCGGCCGCGTCGGCGGCGTCGACGTACCCGGTGGCGATCAGTTCCCGCAGCGGGGCGTGGTCGAGCGTGGCGTTGAAGTCCCCGGCCAGGATGCTCAGCCGCCCCCGCGGGGTGGCCGGTGGCTGCCCCCGCAGGTCGGTCCGCCACTCCGGCACGACACCGACGGACCACGGAGCGGCCGGATGCGCCGACTCCACCCGCACGGGTGGCGCGCCCGGCAGCGCCAGGGTCCCGTACGCCTGCGTGAAGAAGAAGCCCTGGTTGCGCCGGAACCCGCCGTCGCTCAGCGGGAAGCGCGCGTACACGCCGGAGCCGGTGGTGCCGACCTCCGGGTTCAGCACCCGGTACGGCAGCAGGGTGGCCAGCCCGTGGCGGTCCAGCTCGGCCGCGACCTGCGGGGTGAACTCCTGCACGGTCAGCACGTCGACCCGCCGGTCGCGGACCAGACCGACCAACCGGCCCGGGTCGGCGCCGCCCACGAGCAGGTTGGCGGTGAGCAGGCGCAGCGCCGGGCCGTCGACCGCCGGCTGGGTGGCGGCGACCGCGCGCGGCGCCACCGCGATGATCAGCACCAGGGTGGTGGCCGCCGCGACCACCGCCGCCCCGCGCTGCCGCAGGGCGAGCGCCAGCACCAGCGGCACCAGCGAGCCGGCCGCGGCGTACGGCGTGAAGGCGATCGCCTGCACCATCGGCCCCCGGTCCGACCAGCCGAGCCGGAGCACCGCCCAGGCGGCCGCGAGCGCGACGGGGAGCCAGCACGCCACCGTCGCGATCCGGCGGGTCCCGGCTCCGGTCCGCGCCTCGTCCGTCGTCGTGGTCACGGCCGTCACCGTACCGTCCCGGGGGCTCGTGGCGTGCCCCGCAACGGCATTTCGTGAATGGTCGCCCATTCGCCTTTCGCGATTCTTCAAGCTGCCGCGAGGAGGCGAAACGCAAATGTGAGCTATTGACCTGCTGCTTTTTGCGGTGCTACTTTCCAGGTGGTTGCGACGTCCCAACTCTGCGTAGTAATCCCAGCTCAGGTCGGGTGTGTGTGGTGCGCGAGTAGCTCGATCTCCCGATGGATCCGCTATTTTTCGCCCGGCTTTCCCCCGGTAGTGAACCGACCCGCGAATCGCGGGCCGGCCGTATCAGCACGGTCACAAAAGGGAGACCTGTCATGGCCATGTTCCTCAGACGCAAGGCGGCGCTGGTAGCGCTCGGCGTCCTGACCCTCACCCTGGCCGGCGGGGGCATCGCGGCCGCCGCCCACCCGCCGGCGAAGGCTGCGGCCGAGGCCGCCCAACCCGGCGTCCGGCAGCCCGGCCACCAGCCTCCGGTGACCGCCGCCGAGTCCCGGGCGGCGACCGCCGCGATGCGAGCCACCCTCGCCCCGCCCGCCGCCGGCACGGTCGCCTGGGCCGTCGTCAGCAGCAACGGCACCTTGCTCCAGCACTCGGGCAACGTCGTGGCCGCCTCGAAGTTCGCCAGCAACCTGCCGGGCCAGAACGCCGGGCAGTACCAGGTGACGCTCGACTACGACGCGCACCTCAAGGCGTTCGGCGCGACCATCGGCACCAACGACCCGAACAACGTCCCGCCGAGCGGCGAGGTCTCGGTCGCGCCCCGGTACCTGATCCCCAACGCCGTCTTCGTGCAGACCCGCAACTCCTCCGGCGGGTTCGCGGACAAGCCGTTCCACATCGTCATCGCCAACTGATCCGCCCCGCCCAGCTGGCCCCCGCTCCGGCGGGGGCCAGCGCCGTACCCGCCTTCGGCAGGGGCCAAGCGCCGTACCCACGCCGGCGGGCCGTACGGTCCGGCCCGGCCTGCGCCGACCCGCCCCGCTCGTACCGTTGCGGCGCGGTCGGGGGACTCGTCCTCTTAGCGGCCCGGAACGACCCGTCAGGGGCCGACAATCCCACGTTTGCCCCGGTGGCAGCACGGGAAGCAAGCACCGTGACGGACATCTCGGACACCCTGGCCAGCGTGCCCAGCCCGGTCGACGTCGATGCTGACGACGTCGAGTTGGAGCAGACGCTATTCGAGGTCAAACGCGTGATCGTGGGGCAGGACCGCCTCGTCGAACGGCTGCTCACCGCCCTGGTCGCCGACGGACACTGCCTGCTCGAGGGCGTGCCGGGCGTGGCCAAGACCCTCGCCGCGCAGACCCTCGCCACCGTCGTCGGCGGCACCTTCTCCCGCATCCAGTTCACCCCCGACCTGGTGCCCTCGGACATCGTCGGTACCCGTATCTACCGCGCCTCCACCGAGGCCTTCGACGTCGAGTTGGGCCCGGTCATGGCGAACCTGGTGCTCGCCGACGAGATCAACCGCGCCCCGGCCAAGGTGCAGTCGGCGCTGCTGGAGGCGATGGCCGAGCGGCAGGTCTCGATCGGCGGCCGGACCTGGCCGGTGCCCGAGCCGTTCCTGGTGCTCGCCACCCAGAATCCGATCGAGTCGGAGGGTGTCTACCAGCTTCCCGAGGCCCAGCGGGACCGGTTCCTCATGAAGATCGTCGTCGACTACCCGAGCGAGGCCGACGAACTGGCCATCCTCTACCGCATGAGCAGCGACCGGCCGACACCGCGACCGGTGCTCAACCCGGCCCGACTGCGCGAACTCCAGCGCCGCGCCAGTCAGGTCTTCGTCCACCACGCGCTCGCCGAGTACGTGGTCCGGCTCATCCTCGCCACCCGGGACCCGGGCCGCTTCGGGCTGCCCGACATCGCGCCGCTGCTGGCGTACGGGGCCAGTCCCCGGGCCACCCTCGGACTGGTCGCCGCCGCCCGCGCCCAGGCGCTGATCCGGGGGCGGGAGTACGTGCTCCCCGAGGACGTCCGGGACCTGGCGGTGGACGTGCTGTCCCACCGGCTGGTGCTCACCTTCGACGCGGTGGCCGACGGCGTCTCCGCCGACGCGGTGGTACGCCGGCTGATCGAGGCGGTGCCGCCGCCCCGGGTCGCCGCCGGTCGTCCCGAGGCGGCACCCGACCTGGCGGCGGCATGAGGCGCCGGGCCACGGCGACGCTGCCCGAGCCCGGCCTGGTGGATCTCGCCCCCGACCAGCGGCTGCGCCGACTCGAACTGGCCGTCACCCGCCGCCTCGACGGGCTGCTGCACGGCCAGTACCGCGGCCTGCTGCCCGGCCCCGGCAGCGAGGTGGCCGGCAGCCGGGAGTACCGCCCCGGTGAGGACGAGGTACGCCGGATGGACTGGGCGGTCACCGCGCGGACCACGGTGCCGCACGTCCGCGAGGTGGACGCCGACCGGGAGCTGACCACCTGGCTGCTGGTCGACGCCAGCCCCAGCATGGAGTACGGCACCGCCACGCTGGACAAGCGCGAGCTGGCGGTGGCCGCCGTGGCGGCCGTCGGGTTCCTCACCGCGGGCGTCGGCAACCGCCTCGGCGCGCAGATCCTCGCCCCCGGGGGCGTACGCCGGTTCCCGGCCCGCGGCGGGCGGACGCACCTGCTCGGGCTGCTGCGTGCTCTGCTCGGCGCGCCGCGCACCGGTGGGTACGAGGAGTCCGGGACGCCCGGTGGCGGGCCGGCACGGGACGCGCCGCGACCGGGAGTCGTCGCCCCACCGGCCCTCACCGACGGGCTGGCCGGCGTCCAGCGGGTGGCCACCCGGCGCGGCCTGGTGGTGGTTGTCTCCGACTTCCTCGACGGGCTGCCCGACGACCCGGACGCCGCCCCGGCCTGGGAGACGGCGTTGCGCCGGCTCGCCGTCCGGCACCAGGTGCTCGCGGTGGAGGTGACCGACCCGCGCGAGCTGGAACTGCCGGACGTCGGCCTGGTCACCCTGGTCGACCCGGAGACGGGGCAGCGCCGCGAGGTGTGGACCGGCGACCGCGGCCTGCGCGAGCGGTACGCCCAGGCCGCCGCCGCCCAGCGCGACCAGGTGCGCCACGTGTTGCGCCGGGCCGGGGCGACCCACCTGGCGCTGCGCACCGACCGGGACTGGGCCGCCGACATCGTGCGGCACGTGCACCACCAGCGCCGGCTGGCCACCGCGCCCGCCGCGGCCCGGGGAGGTACCGCGTGACCTGGCAGTCGCCCGCCCGGCTCCTGCTCCTGCTCGGCGTCGCCGCCCTGCTCGTCGGCTACCTGGCGATGCAGCGCCGGCAGAGCCGGTACGCCGTCCGCTTCACCAACCTGCGCCTGCTGGACCGGGTCGCGCCGCACCGACCGGCCTGGCGCCGGCACGTGCCGGCGGGGCTCTTCCTCGCCATGCTCGCGCTGCTGGTGGTCGGTTTCGCCCGGCCCAGCGCCGAGGTACGGGTGCCCCGGGAACGGGCCACCGTCATGGTGGCGGTGGACGTCTCCACCTCGATGCTCGCCACCGACGTCGACCCGGACCGGCTGACCGCCGCCAAACAGGCCGCCCGCCGGTTCGTGGACGGACTGCCGAAGGAGTTCAACGTCGGGCTGGTCGCCTTCGCCGGCAGCGCGGCGGTGCTGGTCCCGCCGGGCACCGACCGGGACGCCCTGCACGAGGGGATCGGCCGGCTCGCCGAGGGGGTCACCGGCGTCCAGGGCACCGCGATCGGCGAGGCGATCAGCACCTCGCTGGGCGCGGTGAAGAGCCTCGACGCCAAGGCCGCCAAGGATCCGCCGCCGGCCCGGATCATCATCCTGTCCGACGGCGCGAACACCTCCGGGATGGACCCGATGGAGGCCGCCGCCCAGGCCGTGACGGACAAGGTCCCGGTGCACGCGATCTCGTTCGGCACCCCGTCCGGGTTCGTGGACCGGGGCGGGCGGCCGATCCAGGTGCCGGTCGACGGGCAGACCCTCAAGGCGGTCGCGGAGGAGACCGGGGGCGGCTTCCACGAGGCGAGCACCAGCGCCGAACTGCGCGCCGTGTACGAGGACATCGGCACGTCGGTCGGCTATCGCAAGGAACGGCAGGACATCTCCGCCCGCTTCATCGGCCTGGGACTGGTCCTCGCCATGGGCGCGGCCGCCGGATCCCTGCGGTGGTTCTCCCGGCTGCCCTGATCCGCACCACCCACCCGGCATGTCGGCACGACACGTGAGGAGCCAGGTATGGCAGTGCAGACCGGACTCGGCGAGCCGCGCGGCCCGTGGTTCGTCTCACCGGAGCTGGATCCGGACGGGCGTGGGCGCTGGGACGTACCCGGATCGGAGCGGGCCGGCCCGGGGCGCCGGACCTGGCGCGGCCGGCTGTTGAGCGCGCTGGCGGTGGTGGCCCTCTCCACGTTCTCCGGGGCGGCGGCGGGCACCTGGGTGGCCGGCCGCGACGGGCCCGGGTCGGCCCCGGCCTCCGCCGCGCCGGTACCGGCGGAGCTGGTCACCGCCGCCGAGAAGACGGTGCCCGGGGTGGTCTCGGTGATGGTCGGCGGGGCGTCCGCCTCCTCGGCCAGCGGCTCCGGCTTCGCGATCGACCACGAGCAGCACATCGTGACCAACGACCACATCCTGGCCAAGGGAGGCGCCGGCCCGGTGACCGTGGAGACCTCCGACGGCCGCCGGTTCACCGCCGAGGTGGTGGGTCGGGAGCCGAGCAGCGACCTGGCGGTGCTCAAGGTGCCCGCGGGGGCCGGGCTGTCACCGCTGCCGCTGGCCAAGCCCAACACCACCCGGGTCGGCGAGCCGGTGCTCGCGGTCGGTTCGCCGCTCGGCCTGGCCGGCACGGTGACCGCCGGTATCGTCAGCGCGCTCAACCGGCAGGTGCGCATCGGCAACGGCCGGCACACCGCGGTACAGACCGACGCCTCGATCAACCCGGGCAACTCGGGTGGCCCGCTGGTCAACGCGCGGGGCGAGGTGGTCGGGGTGAACACGGCCATCGCCACGATCGACGGCAACGGCTCGATCGGCATCGGGTTCGCGATCCCCATCGACCAGGTGCAGCAGACCGCCGACACGATCATCGGTCGGGGCGGCTGACCCGGCGCCGGCCGGCCGGCGCCGACGGCCGCGGCGGTGACCTGCGGAAGCTCTCAGACCTTCCGGCCGGATCGGGTGAACTGTCGGATATCCGGCGCGGGACCATCGGGCCATGGAAATATTACGGTGAGTATGGATACTGGCGTGGGTGGAGCAAGCTGTCATCGCGGCCCTCCTCCTGATGGGCCTGGTCATCGGCGCCGGCATCGGCGCGGCATACGCCCGTGCGAAGCGTGGCTGGAAGGACTACCGGACCGCCCGGAACATCGTCCCCGGCGCCCGGCGGACCGCCTGGCTGGCGACCCGCGCGGTCATCACCAAGGTGGGCGTGATCGCCCTGCTGCTCGTCGGCGCGGCCGCCTACGCGGCGGTCGGGTCGGACCACGAGCGGGCGGGTCCCGCGCCCACCCCGACCGCCACCCCCACCCCCGGTCACCCGGTTCGGCGATAGCCTCAGGGCGTGGATGACGGACTCCGGGTGACCGAGCGACTCGTGGTCCCCGCCGCCGAGCTGCGGGAACGCTTCTCCCGCTCGTCGGGGCCGGGCGGCCAGGGGGTGAACACCGCCGACTCCCGGGTGGAGTTGAGCTTCGACCTGGCCAACTCGCCGAGCGTGCCCGACCCCCTGCGTGCCCGCGCGCTGGAGCGGCTCGCCGGCCGGCTGGTCGACGGCGTGCTGACCGTAGCCGCCAGCGAGCACCGGGCGCAACTGGCCAACCGGGAGGCTGCCCGCGACCGGCTGGCCGCCCTGCTGCGCGAGGCGGTCGCCCCGCCGCCGAAGCCGCGCCGCCCGACCCGCCCGTCCCGCGCGGCGAAGGAGCGCCGCCTGGCCGAGAAGAAGCGCCAGTCCCAGCGCAAGCGCGAGCGGCGGGTGGACGGCGACTGACCGGCCGCGCCCGGGAAAACGGTTTGTGACGCACCCGCGCCCGGCCGACAATTCGCCGCGTGCCCGTCGACTTCTCCGTCAAGCCCACCCTCACCGGCGACCGGGTCGTGCTGCGCCCGTTCGTCGTCGACGACGACGTCGCCGCCTTTCAGGACGCCCTGGCCGACCCGGAGGTGGCCCGGCTCACCGGCAGCCCGCCCGGGGACGCCTTCGACCTCAACCGGCTCCGCGCCTGGTACGGCACCCGCAACAGCCAGCCGGACCGGCTCGACCTGGCCGTGGTGGACCGGGCGACCGGGGCCTGCGTCGGCGAGGTGGTCCTCAACGAGTGGGACGGCCACAACCGCAGCTGCAACTTCCGTACCCTGATCGGGCCCGCCGGCCGCGACCGGGGCCTCGGCACCGAGGCGGTCCGGCTGATCGTCGGGTACGGCTTCGAGCAGCTCGGCCTGCACCGGATCTCGCTGGAGGTGTTCGCCTTCAACCCGCGCGCCCGCCGGGTCTACGAGAAGGTCGGCTTCGTCGCCGAGGGCACGCTGCGCCAGGTGCTCCGCGACGGCGACGACTGGGTCGACGCCACCGTCATGTCGATCCTCGCGCCCGAGTGGGCCGCGCACCGGGGGTACCCGGCGGGCTGAGTCCGGCAATCGGGACCGGGGCGTGCGGACATCCTGGAGCTCTACCGGAGTCGGTCGCATTCCGCGATCAGGCGCGAACGCAGGGGCGCGGCCCGTTCCGCGAACGACCGCTGTGCCAGCACGTACTCGTGCCGGCCCTCGACGGTTTCGACTCGGACGGGCGAGTAGCCCAGCTCGGCGAGGTCGTACGGGGAGGCCCGCATGTCCAGGGTCCGGATCTCTCTCGCCAGCTCGAAGCAGTCGGCTACGAGTTCCGCGGGGACCAGGGGCGAGAGTTTGTAGGAATACTTGTAGAGGTCCATGTTGGCGTGCAGGCAGCCCGGCTGCTCCAGCGCGTGCTGGGTCTCCCGCGTCGGGGTCAGCAGGTTCAGCGGCCGGGCCGGCGCGGTGAAGAAGCGGTACGCGTCGAAGTGGCTGCACCGTACGCCCCGCTCCTCGACGACGGCGGCGGTGGCCTCCGGGCCGAGCCGGAGCGGCCAGGAGTTGTGGCGTACCTCGTCCTGGGTCTGCCGGTAGACCATCGCCCACTCGTGCATCCCGAAACAGCCGAGGTGGGCCGGGCGGGCGGCGGTCGCCGCGAGCAGCGTACGGATCCAGTCGATCGACTCGGCGCGCCGCGCGCGTACCCGGTCGGTGTCGAGGGTGAGCCCGGCGGCGGTGGTGCAGTAGTCCCGGCCGAACTCGGCCGGGTCCGCGTCGCGCAGCACCACCCCCGCGCCCGGGTGCCAGCGGCGCAGCTGGGCGGGGCGGTGCGAGTAGTAGGTGAAGAGGAAGTCCTCCACCGGGTGCTTCACGCCGGAGCGCCGCCGGGCCAGGTGCGGTGTCAGCCAGGCGTCCACCCGCTGCTCGTGGGCGCGCCGCCGGGTCTGCCAGTCGGCCGCGTCGAGCGCGGTGGCGGGGGCGAGGGCGGCGGTCACGGACCCCAGGGTACGACCGCCGCCCGGCCTCCGGTCAGGGCACGTCCACCCGGACGCCGGCCGAGAAGACGCCGCTGCGCAGCTCCAACTGCTTGGGCTGGTCGCCGCCGCGCACGGTGAAGACGAGCGGAAGGATCACCCGGCTCCCGGCGGCGACCGGCTGGGCGAAGACGTCTCGCCCGAGGTTGGCGACCCGGGTGGCGTCCTCGTCGGCGGCGACCCAGTTGCCGTCCGGCAGGTACGCCCGTTGCAGCTCCCCGTGCCAGGTCTGCTCGTCCGACGTGAGGTTGCGCACCCCGACCGTGGCCAGGCACTGCCGGCCGCCGGCCGTGGCGGAGGGCAGCGCCCCGGCACCACAGACCACCCGGTAGACGGTGAACTCGAACGCGGACTCGCGCAGCGGGGTGCCGACCGCCCCGGTCACGCTCCTGCCCATCCACGCGCCGCTGGTCGGTTGCTTGGCGGTGTCGATCGCGGCGACCCGCTGGGTGGCGGTCCACGCCGCCGCCCCGACCACGCCGGCCAGCACCGCCACGGCGACCCCGACCATCAGCCACAGCGGCGGGGTGCGGCGCCCGGCCCGGGTCGGCAGCGCCGGGCGCGGATAGACCGTGCCCCGCTCCGGCGGGCCGGCCGCCCCGCCCGCGAGGGTCGGAGCGCCGGCGCTCGTCGCCGCCGGACCGGCCGGCGCCAGGTCGGAACGCTGCCGGCGGCGGAACCGCCACGCGAGCACGCCGGGGGTGACGACCAGGAGCACGGCCAGCCCGGCCAGCAGCACCGGCGGCCGGCGCCACCCGGGTGTCGCCGCCGTCGCCGCCGCGGCCGTCGCGCCGTCCGTCCAGGTCGCCGTGGCGCAGTCGTACGGCCGGGTGCTGTCCGTGCCGTACGCGCAGGCGGGCGCGGACACCGGCCGCCCGGCCGCGGTCGTGCTGAGGGCGGTGTGCAGGGTGGTGGTGCCCTGCGCCGGCAGCCGCAGCCGCCAGGTCACCTCGCGGGAGCTGGCGGAGCCGGCCCCGGGGGCGACCCGACCGCCCGAACTCACCATGGTCGCTGTCGATCCCGCCGGCAGCTGCTGCCGTACGGTCGTCTCGACCACGCTGTTCCCGCCGTTGCGCAGCTGGATCTGGTAGCCGGGCGCCGGGGTGTTGGCCGCGGTCATCGCCACGGTGACCGGCGGATTCGACATCGGGACCGGTGCCGGCTTCGCGGGTGGCACCGCCGGTGGGGCCGCCGGCGCCCCGGTCGGGATGGGTGTCGCGCGGTCCACCGGGGCGGCCGGTGCCGCCGCCGGGGCCGGATTCGCGGGTGCGGCCGCGGCCCGGGGCGCCGCGGCGGGCAGGGCCGGTAGGGCGGCGATGACCCCGAGGCAGTTCACGATCACGGCCAGGGATCTGTGGTGTCGTCTCGTTGCAGTCATGGGCCGAACCTCCCGGACCCGAAGCTATGGGCCCCGGCCCGCCGTGCGGGTACGAAGTTGGCATTCCCGCCGCTGGCGGCGCGCGGCGGCGTACCCTGGCGCGTCCACGCCCGGCGAGGGCGTGGCGCGCCGCCGTCCAGGGCTGACAGGGCGTTGCCGCGTCCGGCGATGACGCCACGCCGGCGTCCGGCGTGGCCCGCGCGGCGGCGGCGATAGATTGGCCGGGTGCGTATCGCTCGTTTCGCTCATGCCAAGGGAATGTCGTTCGGGGTCGTCGAGGGGGAGCCGGGGGTCGGGCCGCAGGGCCTGACCATCGCCGAGATCGAGGGGCACCCGTTCGGGCAGCTCCAGTTCTCCGGTGCCCGGTGGGCGCTCTCCGACGTCCGGCTGCTCTCGCCGATCCTGCCCAGCAAGGTGGTCTGCGTCGGCCGCAACTACGCCGAGCACGCCGCCGAGCACGGCAGCGAGGTGCCCAAGGAGCCGTTGCTCTTCCTCAAGCCGTCCACCTCCGTGATCGGGCCGCGGGACGCGATCCGCCTGCCGATCTTCTCGAAGCAGGTCGAGCACGAGGCGGAGCTGGCCGTGGTCATCGGCGCGCCGGGCGCGCGGCGCGCCGACCGGGCCGCCGCCGAGCGGGCCATCTTCGGCTACACCTGCGCCAACGACGTCACCGCCCGGGATCTGCAGCGCTCGGACGGGCAGTGGACCCGGGCCAAGGGCTTCGACTCGTTCTGCCCGCTCGGTCCGTGGATCACCACCGGGCTGGACGTGACCGACCTGGAGGTCCGTTGTGAGGTGGGCCGCAACCCGGAGGAGATGGAGGTGCGGCAGCTCGGTCGGACCAAGGACATGGTCTTCGACGTGCCGGCGCTGGTGTCGTACATCTCGCACGTGATGACGCTGCTCCCCGGCGACGTGGTGCTGACCGGGACCCCGGCGGGGGTTAGTCCGCTCACCGACGGGGATACCGTCACCGTGCGGATCGAGGGGATCGGCGAGCTCACCAACCAGGTGGTGCCGGTCGCCTGATCCGTCCGACGTCTCGTTTCCGCTGGTCAGGGGTGGTTCGAGGGATTGGATTTGGCCCCCCGGCACCGGGAGGGTAAAGTTCATTCCCGGCACCGCAAGGGGCCGATGGGGTATGGGGTAATTGGCAGCCCGACTGATTCTGGTTCAGTTAGTCTAGGTTCGAGTCCTGGTACCCCAGCGCAGCCGCGGATTCGCGAGAATCCCGGACGCTGGATTCTGGCGGAGCTCCGCTCCGCTCCTCAGCCGAGGGGCGGGAGATGATCTCTGATAGAGTCAGCTTCCCCGCTTCCGGGCGGGGGAGCAGATGGTTCTGGCCCCGTCGTCTAGCGGCCCAGGACGCCGCCCTCTCAAGGCGGTAGCGCCGGTTCGAATCCGGTCGGGGCTACAGCGTGCACAGCCCGTCCCACCTGGTGGGGCGGGCTGTTTCGTCATGCCCAGGTCTCGTCCGGCCATGCTCGGGTCCCGTCCCGCCCGTTCGGCTCGCGGTGCTGCCCGCGTCCTGCCGGTCGACGGATCGCCAGGGCCGGGACCCCGCCGCGAGGCGCGAACGCGATGCCGGTAGACTACTGCCCGCACCGCTCGTCAGGGCGGTGAAGCAGGAAAAGTGCCTGGCCCCGTCGTCTAGCGGCCCAGGACGCCGCCCTCTCAAGGCGGTAGCGCCGGTTCGAATCCGGTCGGGGCTACCACTGAACGGCCCGTCCCACTCCCGGGGCGGGCCGCTCGCGTTTCGCCCGTCCGGCGCACCGATGCCCGTTGATCATGAGGTTAGCGGCATTCTTGCTCTCTCGAACTGCCGCCAACCTCATGATCAACGGGGCTGGCGAGCGAGCGGGGCGAAATCAGAGGCCGGAGAGGCGCTGGCCGGCGCGGACGACGGCCATGGCGTGGCGTTCGCCGGGGCGGCGGCCGAGGCGCTCGATCGGGCCGGAGATGCTGATCGCCGCGATCACCCGGCCGGTCCGGTCCCGGATGGGCGCCGAGACGCTCGCCACACCGGCCTCCCGCTCGGCGACGCTCTGCGCCCAGCCGCGACGGCGTACCTCGGCCAGGGTGCGGCCGGTGAACTTCGACCGGGGCAGCAGCGGCATGACCGCCTCCGGCGGCTCCCAGGCGAGCAGGATCTGGGCTGCGGAACCGGCCGTCATGGGCAGCACCGAACCGACCGGCACGGTGTCCCGCAGGCCGCTGGCCCGCTCGGCGGCGGCCACGCAGATGCGCTCGTCGGCACGGCGCAGGTAGAGCTGGGCGCTCTCGCCGGTGGCGTCGCGCAGCGCGGAGAGCAGCGGCTCGGCCGCGGTGAGCAGCACGTCCGGCGCGGCGTTCGCCAGCTCGCCGAGCCGGGGGCCGGGGCGCCAGCGTCCCTGGGTGTCCCGGACCAGCATCCGGTGGATCTCCAGCGCCTGTGCCAGCCGGTGCGCGGTGGCCCGGGGCAGCTTGGTGCGTTCAACGAGTTCGGCCAGGCTGGCGCCGTTGACGCAGGCGGCCAGGATGACCACCGCCTTGTCGAGAACGCCGACACCGCTCATACTGTGTCCCACAAGCCGAAATTTACCTCCCAGAATTTAGGATGTCCAGATGGTGGGAGTCACTCAACCGAGGACCCTGGCCGAGAAGGTCTGGGACGCGCACGTCGTCCGCTCCGCCGACGGCGAGCCGGACCTGCTCTTCATCGACCTGCACCTGCTCCACGAGGTCACCAGCCCGCAGGCGTTCGACGGGCTCCGGCTGGCCGGGCGCCGGGTCCGCCGCACCGACCTGACGATCGCGACCGAGGACCACAACACCCCGACCGGGTACGACGATCCCGCGTTCCGATCCCGGCGCGGCGACCTGCTCACGATCGCGGACCCCACCTCCCGCACCCAGATCGAGACGCTGCGCCGCAACTGCGCCGAGTTCGGCGTACGGCTGCACCCGCTGGGCGACGAGAACCAGGGCATCGTGCACGTCATCGGCCCGCAGCTGGGCCTCACCCAGCCGGGCATGACGATCGTCTGCGGCGACTCGCACACCGCCACCCACGGCGCGTTCGGCGCGCTCGCCTTCGGCATCGGCACCAGCGAGGTGGAGCACGTGCTGGCCACCCAGACGCTGCCGCAGGCCCGGCCGAAGACCATGGCGGTGAACGTCGTCGGCCGGCTCGCCCCCGGCGTCACCGCCAAGGACCTGGTCCTCGCCCTGATCGCGCAGGTGGGCACCGGCGGCGGGCGCGGCCACATCGTCGAGTACCGGGGCGCGGCGATCCGTGACCTCTCCATGGAGGGGCGGATGACGATCGCCAACATGTCCATCGAGTGGGGTGCCAAGGCCGGCATGATCGCGCCGGACGAGACGACCTTCGCGTACCTGAAGGGGCGGCCGAACGCGCCGCAGGGGGCCGACTGGGACGCCGCGGTGGCGTACTGGAAGACGCTCCCCACCGACGAGGGGGCCACCTTCGACGCCGAGGTGACCCTGGACGCCAGCCGGATCACGCCGTTCGTCACCTGGGGCACCAACCCCGGTCAGGGCGCCCCGCTGGGCTCCGCCGTGCCCGACCCGGAGGAGTTCGTCACCGAGCCGGAGCGGGCCGCCGCCCGCCGGGCCCTGGAATACATGGACCTCAAGCCCGGAACCCCGCTGCGCGACCTGGCCGTCGACGTGGTCTTCGTCGGCTCCTGCACCAACGGCCGGCTGGAGGACCTCCGCGCCGCCGCCGACGTGCTGCGCGGCCACCAGGTCGCCGACGGCGTACGCATGCTGGTGGTCCCCGGGTCCGCCGCGGTGCGCGAGGCGGCCGAGGCGGAGGGGCTGGACAAGGTCTTCACCGACGCCGGCGCCGAGTGGCGCTTCGCCGGCTGCTCCATGTGTCTGGGCATGAACCCCGACACGCTGAAGCCGGGCCAGCGCTCGGCCTCGACCTCCAACCGCAACTTCGAGGGCCGCCAGGGCCGGGGCGGGCGTACCCACCTGGTGTCCCCGCCGGTCGCCGCCGCCACCGCCGTGGTCGGCCGGCTGGCCGCCCCCGCCGACCTGTAGAAGGGCAGCCGAGAGATGGACAAGTTCACCACCCACACCGGCACCGGAGTGCCGCTGCGCCGATCCAACGTGGACACCGATCAGATCATCCCCGCCGTGTACCTCAAGCGGGTGACCCGTACCGGTTTCGCCGACGGGCTCTTCAGCGCGTGGCGGGAGGACCCGTCATTCGTTCTCAACGATCCCGCCCATTCGGGTGCGTCGATTTTGATCGCCGGCCCCGAGTTCGGTACGGGCTCCTCCCGGGAGCACGCCGTCTGGGCCCTGCGGGACTGGGGCTTCCGTGCCGTGATCTCTCCTCGCTTCGGCGACATCTTCCGTGGCAACGCGCTGAAGGAAGGCCTCCTCCCGGTCGAGCTGGAATTGAAAGCGGTGGAGGAACTCTGGGATCTGGTGGAATCCGACCCCACCACTCCGGTCACCGTCGACCTCACCGCCCGCCAGGTCCACGCGGGGGACGCCACCTGGGCCTTCCCGCTGGACGACCACAGCCGCTGGCGGCTGATGGAGGGCTTGGATGACATTGGACTCACCCTCCGACACGAGGCCGAGATCGGCGCGTACGAGGCCCGCCGGCGGTCCTTCCTGCCCTCGGTGGCATAGCCGTAGGCCCGAGCGCAGATCCGTTTTCGCCCCCACCGGTTCCCCGGTGGGGGCGAATCCGTTACGACACAACGGCTTTTTTCCACCGAATGTTTGTGTCCCGGCAGCACAGGGCATACCGTGCGCGCAGAATGGCTCGCGTCGAGTCAGTTGCACAATCGGGAGGAAGTCGTGAACAAGGCCGAGCTCATCGAGGCGCTCGCCGTTCGCCTGGGGGACCGGAAGACGGCGACGGCCGCGCTCGACGCGGTCCTCGCTGAGGTCCAGGCGGCGGTCACCAAGGGCGAGAAGGTGGCGATCACCGGATTCGGAGCGTTCGAAAAGCGCGTCCGGGGCGCCCGAACAGCGCGCAACCCACGGACCGGCGAGGCGGTGAAGGTCAAGAAGACCTCCGTCCCGACCTTCCGTCCGGGTGCTGGCTTCAAGGAGATGGTGGCCAGCGGCAAGGTGCCGAAGAACACGGCCGCCGCCAAGAAGACCGCCGCGGCCGCCGCCAAGACCGCCGGCGCGAAGGCGGCCGGGGCCAAGGCGACCGGGGCGAAGAAGACCACCGCGGCCGGCGCCGCCAAGAAGACCACGGCGGCGAAGGCCGCCAAGACGACCGCCGCGGCGAAGAAGGCCGCGCCGGCGAAGAAGGCCGCGGCGGCCAAGACCACCGCGGCGAAGAAGACGACGGCCGCCAAGAAGACGACGGCCGCCAAGAAGACGACGGCGGCGAAGAAGACCACGGCCGCCAAGAAGGCACCCGCGAAGAAGGCGCCCGCCAAGAAGGCACCCGCCAAGAAGACGACGGCGGCGAAGAAGACCACGACCGCCAAGAAGGCACCGGCCAAGAAGACCGCGGCGCGGCGCTGAGGCGCCGCACGAGCGAGGCCGGTGAGCCGTTCCGCCCGACGCTCACCACCGCAGCGCTCAACAAGGCC